>JAFTEK010000088.1 GCA_017453705.1 Treponema sp. | reverse complement strand
GCGAAGCTTCCAGGCTACCGCCAGCGAAGCTTCCAGGCCACGCCAGCGTAGCTTCATGGCCGGCCGCAAAGCCACCCTTGCGGACATCTTTTGTTTGTGCTAGGCTTTAGGCATGAGCGAAGAAAACATTCCATTGAGAAAAGACGTTCCCGCCAGTGACAAGTGGGATCTGACGGTTTTATACAAAAGCCATGATGACTGGGAAGCTGAGCTAAAAACCATTCCATCACTGACAGAAAAGTTTATGAGCTACAAGGGGCATCTTGCGGAAAACCCGCAGACGCTGCTTGACGCGCTGAAGGCTCTTGAAAAGGTGGATCGCACGGTTGAAAAGGTTTACCATTACGCCAGCCTCATGCACGAGGCTGACCAGAGCGACAGCAATGCCCAGGAGATGGACAAGAAGGCTATGATGGCATACACCCAGTATATTGCCGCCATAAGCTTCTGGGAGCCTGAGCTGCTGGCGATTCCCGATGACAAGATAAACAGCTGGATACAGGACAAGGCCTTTGACGACTACCGCATCTACATAAAAAAATCGCTGCACATCAAGCCCTATATACTTAGCGAGAAGGAAGAGAGAATTCTCGCGCTCCAGACGGAAAGCGGCCAGACGGCATCGGAGGCTTTCTCACTGCTCAACAACGTGGACATGAACTTTGGCACGGTGAGAGTGGACGACAAGGATATGCCCCTTACCCACAGTACATACAGCGACTTTATGGAAAACCCCAACAGGGTGGTCAGGATGGAGGCCTACAGCAAGTTCTACTCGGTGTTCGCCGCCCACTCCAACACGCTTGCCGCCCTGTATTCCGGCTCTGTGAACAACGACATCTTCCGCTCCCGTGCCAGGGGATACGGCTCTTCTCTGGAGGCCGCCCTGTACGGGGACAAGGTTCCGGTGTCCGTCTACAAGAACCTCATTGCGACGGTGGGGGCAAACCTGGACAGCCTGCACAAGTATTACGCCCTGCGCAAGAGGGTGCTCGGCCTGGACAAGCTGCGCCACTGGGACGTGTATGTTCCCCTTGCCCCCAAGGTCAGCCCCAAGATAAGCTACAATGAGGCGGTGGAGATAGTCCGAGGTGCCCTGGCTCCCCTTGGAACTGAGTACACGGACACCCTGTGCGGAGGGCTTCTGGGCGGCTGGTGCGACCGCTACGAGAACAAGGGCAAGAGGAGCGGGGCGTTCTCATCCGGCTGCTACGACGGATACCCCTTCATCCTGCTCAACTACAAGGACACGACCCTGCGCGATGTGTATACGATGGCGCACGAGGGCGGACACTCCATGCACTCATGGTACTCCGTGCACAACAACCCATTCATGTGCTACAGCTACACGATATTCGAGGCGGAGACGGCCTCCACGTTCAACGAGGAGCTGGTCTTCCAGTACCTGCTCAAGAACGCAAAGGACGAGGCGACCAAGAAGTACCTTCTGGCCACAAGGGCGGCGGACATACTGGCCACCCTGCACAGGCAGACGATGTTCGCAGAATTTGAGCTGGCCTGCCACGAGGCAGTGGAACAGGGGCAGCCCCTCAGCACTGATGCAATCCGTTCCATCTACCGGGGGCTTTTGGAAAAATACTTTGGCCCTGATATGGCTTTTGAAAAAGACAGCGACATGGAAGGCCTTCGCATCCCGCACTTCTACAACGCATTCTACGTGTACAAGTATTCAACCGGCATTTCAGCAGCCCTTGCACTGGCAAAGCGCGTGACAGAAGGCGGCAAGGCGGAGAAAGAGGACTACTACAAATTCCTTAAGTCCGGCGGCTCTCGCTACCCGATAGAAGCCCTGCGTGTAGCTGGCGTAGATATGGAAAGCTCCGAGCCGGTGCAGGCCGCGTGTGACAGCTTCAAGTCACTTGTGGATCAGCTGGATGCCATACTATAAAAAGACAGTGTAAATGCTGGATTTTGACACATTCTACAAGTCATTCACCGGGGAGTCCGCCCGGCTGGGCTTGGATGGCCCTTCCATCCTGCCCAGCTCCAGCATATCGCTCTACGATGAGATTGACAGCACAAACTCCGAGCTGCTAAGGCAGCTGCAAGAAAAAGGCTTTCTTCCCAGCTTTACCCTTGCGGCGGCAGCTTGCCAGACTGCGGGCAGGGGGCGGATTGGCCGCCGATTTTACTCTCCCGCACAGGACGGAATCTATTTCAGTTTTATATACGCCCCGGAAAAAGGAGTGACAGTCCCCGGACGCTGCACGGTGTCCGCCGCCGTCGCCGTCTGCCGGGCGATAGACAGCCTGTACGGAATACACAGCGGAATCAAGTGGGTGAACGACGTGTACATATCCGGCAGGAAGGTATGCGGAATTCTTACAGAAGGCTGGTCTCCGGCTCCCGCACAGGGTGAGCGCCCTCTTATCAAGGCAGCCGTCATCGGAATAGGTATAAACATCCGGGCAGGCTGCCTGCCAGAGGAGCTTGCAAACAAGGCGGCAGGGGTCGCGGACATGGCCTTGCAACTGGGCTGCCCGCCCGACAGGGCAGGCTCCGTCAGCCGAGAGATGATTCTGGCTTACTGCATGGCGAATGTCATCGGGATTCTCACAAGGGGCGAGGACATCCTGTCGGAATACTCATCACGCTCCATCCTGACAGGAAGGGAAGTAACTGTCATTCCTATCGTCGGGGATGAGAGGGGGCGTTACAAGGCAAGGGTCCTGGGCATAGGGGAAAACCTAAGCCTAAGGGTAAGGACACAGGACGGGCAGGAGAAAGAGATTTCCAGCGGAGAGGTCTCCCTTAAACTGACTGAACAATAAGGCATTTGCCTTGAAGCTTCGCTGGCGGTTCCAGAGTCACCTCAGAAAAAAGCGCAAAGCGCAATTTTCAAGCTTCCCATAAATAAAAAAAACAAAAAAAAATTTAAAAACTACTTGCACAAAAAAATATTCCATGCTATCATACATTCAATGTTTTCAAGGCATGTAGTCTCCATTATCAATATGCCTTGCCTCCTTTTTTGGCGGTCTATGGTTTTTTTTCATTTCACCATAGGCCGCTTTCTTTTTTAAAAACGCATGAAAAAGGGGGCTGGACAGCCCCCGACAACCCCAATTTCAGTGCTGCTTGCAGCCCAAAAGCCCGCCCGGAGCTTTTGGAACTGGCTCATCTCATCCTTTCAACGTCGTAGTAGTACACGCAGGAGCCGTAGGCGGGGTTTATCCTGACCCCCTTAAGCCCCCTCTTTACCCCAATCGGAGTAGCGGAGTCGTATAGAAAAATCATATAGCAGTGTTCTAGGACTTTTTTTTGCAGATCGACATATATATCAGCGGCCCTATTCTGGTCTTCCAAAGTCAGCATCTGGGCATTCTGGATAGCCTGCATAAGGTGAGCGTCATGAAGGTAACTGTAGTTGAACCCATTATCAAGCCCCTGATCCGCGAGCAAAGGCTGGAATGTTCCCGCCGGGTCAGCATAGTCCGGCCACCAGTCCATTACCAGTATATCCTGCCTTGACGCGGGGTTTTCGCTCACCGCCGTCTTTTGCTGGGTTTCCCAGTCCACCTTGAGCAGAATCAAATCCACCCCTATCTGGGCCAGGTTGCGCTTGAATATTTCCAGGGCGTCGTCCAGCTCAGGTCTGCCCGTCTGGTAGGTCAGGGTCAGGGAAGCACCCTGGAACCCTGAGAGAGACAGGTATTCCCTTGACTTCACCATGTCCAGGCTATAGGAATCCAGACCTTCATCATGCGACCACAGGCCGTCGGGAACCATCCCCTTGGCCAGGCTCGCCTCTCCCTTAAGTATCTTGTTGACCGTCTCCTCATAAGGGAATGCACAGGCCAAAGCCTTGCGGAAGTATTCGTTAGAGCAAGGGGTCTTCTCCGTGTTGAACATCATTATGACGCTGAACCAGGATTTGCCAGTCTCCACCGTACATCCGGGAACTTCCATTGTCTTTTCCAGCCTGCGTATCCTATCCACGTCCGGGAAGAACACTATGTCCGCATCGCCTTCCTCAAGATAGTCCGTGCTCCTGTTCTTGTCAGGAATCTCACTGATGAAAACCCTCTTGTATTTGTTCTTGCTCCAGCCCCCCCTGTAGCCTTCGAATGCTTCCAGAGTCACGGAAGTCTTGGATACCGCCACAACGCGGTAGGGGCCGGAGCCGGCGTCATTCCCGGCGTTGAACCATGATTCTTCCATGTTAACGGCCTTGGGGCTCAGGATGAAGGCGGAAGTGCCGGAGGAGAGGATGAGGGGGAGAGGTGCCGCATACTTGAGCTTGAACACGACCGTGAGGTCATCCACGGCCTGGATGGACGAAACGCAGTTCCAGATGTATGAAGCTCCAGTGCCTATCAGCATAGCCCTGTCTATGGATTTCTTGACGGCGAAAGCCGTCAAAGGGGTTCCGTCGTGAAACATCACGTCCCTGCGCAATTTAAATGTCCATGTCGTCTTTATGGCATTGCTGCTCCAGCTTTCTGCCAGGCAAGGCTTGACTTGCTGCTCAATGTCATCATATACGGTAAGCGTCTCGTAGACGTTGTGCAGGATGCCGGTTCCGTTGGACTGCTCCACAGACGGGTCAAGGCTAAGAAAAGGCGTGTAGTTTATCGCATGGAAGATGGTATCATCGGGGCTTCCTGCCTTGCGGCAACTGGCAAACAGGGAAAGCATTGTTACCGTGACGACCAGCACAATGCCACGGCGGACAGAAACGTTTATCATCATTCTTAAACTATAGCAGAGTTTTTGCCGGGGGGCAACCAAAACATTTTTATGGCAACAATTGGCATAACGTGTTATAATCTACTGGTATGGAAAGGAAGGCAAGCCCTCAGCACACCAGGAGGGTCTCTTGGCTGCTCTTGACTCTGAACGCGATAGACATACTGCTGGTGACACTGCTATGCGTCTACCAAAGCCACGGTGACTACAGCCGCCGCAAGACAGAGGCAGAGGACTCCTTTGTGTCCATGGTCGAAAGCTTCTGCCTCTTTGCAAGCGATGACATGAAGAACCAGCAGAACGAGGTGTTCAACTGGTCCAGGTACATCGAAAATAACGGTATGGACATGGATGCCGCCCTGACCTACCTGTCCAGCGTTTCCAACACCCAGGGAGCACATATCCACCTGTTGCAGACCGAAACCTTGCACGGATTTTGCACAGACTTGCAGATTCCCGATGAGGAAGCCCTGGGAGCGACTTCCGGGGGGCATCCCATGCCCATCCGCCCAAGCTTTAGGGAAATCGATTACAGGCCGGTCGCATCCGCTTTTTCCCTTGTGCTTCCTTCAATGGTGTTACCCCTGAATGAGCTTGACGGAGTGTACCTGTCCTCACCCTTCATCGCCCCCAGCCTGGGCATAGAATGCCAGTGTTTTTGTTCTCCTGTCACAATAGCGGGCGCAGACGAAAACACAAGCTGGATTATCATGAAGGTCGTAACCCCAAAGCAGCTCGCCTCCAACTGGAAAGTCGCCGACAGCTACAAGAAAGCAAATGTCTCCCTGATAGACAAGTACGGCGGCTACATTCTCAAAGGAACAGGCTTTGAGGGGGATAACTTCTGGGACTTCATACGGGACGCGGAGAAGCTCAGCTACTTTGACATAGGCAAGATGCAGGGGGAATTCAACAAGCCCGGCATCAGCCTCATGGAGCTTAAAGATGCCAGCGGAAAGGAGTTCTACTATTCAGGTTACGCCACGAGAGAAATAGGCAGCCAGAACTTCATCGTCAGCATAAGGAAGGACGAAATACTGGCAGGCACCGTGAGCTACAGCCTGGCCCTGACGGTTTTAATCGGTATGCTTGGCATAATGATTCTGGATGGCAATTACCTAATGTCCATAAACAAAAAGCTCAAGGAGAGCGCGGAGCGTGCAGAGAGGGAGAGCCATTTCAAGACCGACTTCCTGTCTTCCATGAGCCACGACATACGCACCCCGCTCAACGCGATGATGGGGCTTACCAAGATAATGCAGCAGAACGAGGACAACCCCTCCAAGCAGCGCGAGTGCCTGAACAAGATAGAAATCTCAGGCCGCCACCTGCTCATGCTGATAAACGACGTACTGGACATCTCCAAGATAGAGTCCGAGGGCGTAGTCCTTTCCCCCGCCCCATTCAGCGTCAGTTCTGTAATAGACGAAATCCGCACCCTGACAGAAGCCCAGAGCCGAGACAGGGGACTGACGGTCACATTCAACATGAAAAACATGAGCCACGACATGCTCATAGCGGATGAGCTTAGGGTCAAGCAGGTGTTCATGAACTTGCTTTCCAACGCGATAAAGTACACGCCCAAGGGCGGGAGCGTGGCAATTGAGGTCTCAGAGGACGAGTCTTCTTCCACATTGTCCAAACAGGGCATGGCCGTACAGGTTCTTTCCAACTCAAAGGGCATCCAGAATCCTGATGACAGCGTGGAGCTGAGCAGGACTTTCAGGGCCGACTACTGCCTGCTTCGCTACGTAGTACGGGACACCGGAATAGGCATGAGCGATAAGTTCATGAAAACGATGTACCAGGCTTTTACGCGTGAAGTTGACACGAGGGTGAACAAGATTTCGGGCACAGGGCTGGGTCTCGCCATTGTCAAGCAGCTGGTGGATTTGATGGGGGGGAAGATTGACTGCCAGAGCGAGGTGGGCAAGGGAACGACATTCACCGTGGAGCTGGACTTTCCCATAGCGCACGATGAGAACAGCTCCAGAAGCGGCGAAGAGGACACCCATGATGAATTCCTAAAGGGGCTGAGAATCCTTATCGCGGAAGACAATGACATAAACTGGGAGATAGAGAACGAGCTTTTGTCCTACAGGGGAATTGTAAGCGACAGGGCAGTGAACGGAAAAGTCTGCGTGGACATGCTGCTGGCAGCCCCGGCGGGAACTTATGCGGCGATATTGATGGATATGCAGATGCCGGAAATGGACGGAATAGCCGCTACCAAGGCGATACGTGCCCTGTATGACCCACAAAGAAAAAACATCCCCATCGTCGCAGTCACGGCAAACGCCTTCCTTGATGATGTCCGTGCATGTATGGCAGCAGGAATGAACGCCCATGTTTGCAAGCCTGTCAACGTGGACAGCGTGGCGAAAGCCTTGCGGTCAGCCCTAAAGATGAATAAATGAGGGATTAACGGAAAAAAGTTTTGTAGCTATTCGGCACCCCGCCCATCCAGTGTCTTTGTCTCTTTTAGATGATACATAAAACACCTGATATGGCCGAAATTTGGCAACCTGGGGAATCACCACCCCGATGCAGAGCATTTACCCTTTGGGCAGGTATTAGACCCTCGGCACGAATAAAGCCCCTATATTCGACCTGTTCGGAACCGCCAGCGAAGCCTCAAGGCAACCGCCAGCGCAGGCCTCAAGGCAACCCGGTTGGTTTCCTCACTGGTCTGGCATTTTTCCAGGCTAAAGCCTTGCAAAAATGCAGTTGTTTAGGGTTGCTGTTTGGAAAACTGAGGTTTCCGAACAGCTCTATTAACCAGCGAATAATGGGCATCTCTAAAAACTGGGCAAGCCCCGTTTTTAGAGATTGCCTTCGAGTCTATGCCTTGAGGACGGCCACCAGGGAATCTTCCTGACCAGTGAAAGCCTGCTTATCAAAGTCCGCGAACAGCTCCACGCTGGAAAAGCCCGCCTCTTGCGCAAAACCGCGTATCTGGGCACTCTTTAAAGGGTAGGCCTTCTCGTCTTCCAGCACAGGCAGAAGTTTTCCGTTGCCGGTCTCCAAGTTCTGCTTTATCGTGCAGTGCTCCCCCTCGGCCGTCCATAGCTCCGTGAAAAGGCTTGCCCTCAGGCTTGACCTTGTTGGCAGCTGCTGCATGGGGATGCCCTGCTTCATTATGTCAAAGTTGGGAAGGCTGATAACAAAGCTTCCTCCATCGGTCATAAGAGTGCGGACATCCTTGAAGAACTTGCCCAGCAGCATCTCGTCGTATATCATCATTATCCGGTCGTCAAGTATAGAAATTATGTTGTAGAATCCCTTGCCCAGAAAGCGGGACATGTCCAGATAGTCCATCTGGAAGAAGTGGATGGACATCAGCTGGTTGCGCTTTCTCATGTTTGCGGCGTGGAGCAACTCCGCATGGGATTCTATGCCTGTAACGTCAAAGCCCTCCCTTGCGAGAATGCTCTCGAAGACCCCTGTGCCACACTCTATGCTAAGTATTTTCACAGGATCCGCATAGTTTTTTACCAATCCATCGTAGAATTTCTTCTGAGCCGTCGTGACAGGGAACAGCTCGTCATAATATTCCACTATATTTTGTATTGAATACATAAGCCAATTATAAGGCTGACCGGCGCTTTTTGCAATGAATTTTTTCAGCCCCGCCACCAGCCCCGCCACCGTGCCAGCCCTTCATGCAGTATTTCTGGATTCTACTCCACTAAATAGTACCACAGGCCATCGAGCCGCTTTCCATCCCTGGAACCCATCACCTCGACCTCTTTCATGCCGTCAGGAATGATGAAATCCAGCTCGAACTCCCCTGTCTTGGGGTTCTTGTTGAACATGCGTATATTCTCCTCGTCAATGTACAGGCAGAATGCGACAAAATCATTTGACTTGACGCAGAAGTGCTGCTCGCTGCCTTTCTTGAGCATTCCACCCTGGGGCGAGATTATTCTAGTTGTACGCCCGTACTGGGTGAACGGCACGAATACGCGGGGAAATCGGGCGACATCATCCCCGAATCCTGTATAGCCCTCGTCAGCCTTGAGGTCAAAGTACAGCACATCATCGTAGTAATCCGCAGGAACATCCAGCAGTTTTAGGACTTTCTCTACCGCCCTGTTGCGCTCCGTGGCAAATTGGTCTTCCAGAAAGTAGTACCTGTGATAGCCGCCAGCCTGCTCGAACGACTCCTTGAACAAGTCCAGCTCACGCTGCGTGATTTTCTTTGCGGCAAGGAGACGCTCCGCTCCCGGAAGCATCTCCTGCTCCATCTCTGAGCTTGAGTAGTAATCCTGCCTAACTGCGACAGCAGGATCCCTGCACGAAATCGCAAGCCTGTATGTCCTTGCGTCCGGCACATCGGCATCCACCGTAACCCGATTGCCGCTCCTGTCAACCCAGATTGCATTGTTCAAATACCGTCCCCTGGAGCCTTCCCGTGGGTAAAACTGGGTGAGTATCAACATACTGCTTTTGGAGCACCCGATTTCAAATTTTCGGGCTTCCGTCATCAAATTCGTATACAAGGGAGACTTGTCCTTGATGAGGGAAAAGCCTTTATAAAAGAAAACGCCCGGAACATAAGGCTCCCGGACAAACTGCTCCTTTGTGACTATCGGTGTGAAGAACTGGTATTCTTCTTCCTTGGGCAGGTGGGAATACAGGAACTCGCGTGGTGTCCGGTACAGCCATTCCGTGGAGTAGTGCTTGACAAAATAGCCCCAGTCACAATAGCCCGCGTCCCAGGTCACGTCCAGCAGCTGCCACTTGTTTCCTATCTTGACGGCGTTCCACGCATGGTTGGTCTGGCCGTCCACGTTGCCCTCGTAGGCAAAGCCCTTTGACCTGCCGCTTTTTCCCACGGCCTCTTTCCCCGCATGGCGGCACATCTGGCTCATCAGATTTGTATATCCAGAACAGACCGCTTTCTTCTTCTTTAACACCGTCACATAGTCCTGATTGGAAGCCTCCTGCCAGCGGTCGGTGAAAATGATGGTGTCATAAGCTATGTTGTTACATATCCAGTCGTGCAGGACTTTCACCTTGGCAGCCGTTCCCGACATGCCCGATGTAAGGCTTGCCACCACGGACGGAAGCGTCTCTTCCGGCTCAGTGAACACCTTTTCCATCAGGCTCTTGGGAACCGCATTCACCCGCGCATCCATCGTGGCCGCAGACAGCCCCGCAAGGCAGACAAGACCGCATATTGTCACCACGGCAAGCTTCTTCAACAATGTCATCATAAGTCCTCCTGTCAGCATTATACCCAGTGAACGATAGCGAATGACTGCCCCCTTCAGTAGGCCTTGTCCAGCTTTGTCCAGCCATCGGGGGAGAGTCCGTCCCTTCCCAGATAGTAGCGGTCTCCGCTCTGGTACACGGAATCATAGTTCATGTCCACCTTGATGTGGCTTCCGTCCTCACGGATGTATTCATCCCTCTCCTTGATGCAGTCCTCCCACATCCCGCGCACCTTGTCCATCGTGCTGGAGGCATTGCCGTTGTACTCCCTGCCGGCCTCTATGGACGCGTCTATAGCAGCCTGTGTCATCTTCATGTACTGTATCTGGATTTGTTCGGAAGTCTTCATGACCAAATCGGCGAACTCTTTCCTGAGCCTTATGTTTTCCGAGACAGCCTTGTAGTTCTCGTAGTTGGCATCAAAGGCCTCCTTGCCCTCCGCCATATACACCAGAATGAAGGGAACCTGCCACGAGTCGTTCTGTATGTTCACGAAGGCATATCCATAGGCGGTTCGCATCAGCATTCCGTAGCCGAATGTCGGGATTGTCAGCTCCGCGTAATAATCCTTTCCGTTCGCATTGAATGAAATCTGCCGGCATATCTCGGTTCCTTCGCTCCACTGCTTGAAAAAGCTTATCGTTCCGTTCGAGGAGAAATACCTGCGGGCAAAGTTCAGCTCCGTGTCGGAAATCTTGTCCACGTATGCCTGATATTCCCTGGCAAACTTGTTTCCCTTGTCGATGTCACGGATGACCTCATAGGAGCCATAATGGCTTCTGCAAAAATAGTCCAGGTAGCCGGATGCGTTCTTGTAATTAAGGTAGGTGGCATATTCCTGCCAGTTCTCCCCCTCCTGAGAGGGAACGGATTGCTGCCCCGTGATGACCCCCGTTGTACCAAAGCTCTCCGCTTTCATCGCATAGTGCTCGCTTGTCTGAAGCTCCACAAAGACCGTGCCTTCCGGATTCAGCACGCCCGCATATCCCTGTATGGGATACATCCAGTCACAGATGTTCCCACGGGAAGAACCGTATATGGTCCAGCCGTCTGGAACCAGCATGTCGGCGATAGGGGTTCCGCTGTTTGAGTCCACCGCTGTCTGCATGCTGAAAAAGCTCCCTGTAAGAGCAGTTTCCTCGGTGACGGATTCTTCTCCAGATTTCAAAGACCCGCCCTTCTCTGCGTTTGTCTTCTGACCCTTTGAGGCAATCTTATCGCCGCCGGAATTCCCGCATGCGGTGAAGCACAGGAACATGACCGACAACAACACCAATACCGACTTCTTCATAAAACCTCCTTGTTCTCAATCATCATTGTACCTTGCTTTGTATACACAGGCAAGCAATTTCTTCTCCAGAATGGAAAAGCCTGCAAAACCAATCACTTTGCCGCAGCTATGAATTCTTCCAGGCTGCGCTGCAAGGTTTCCTGCGGTATGAGCTTTTCCCGGTACTCAGCCACCATTGTCGGACTCATGCTGCGGTTCAAGGCATATTTCACAACCTCGCGGTTTGCCTCCTTGCAGAGCAGTATGCCGATGCTCGGATTCTCGTTGCTCCGTTTTTCTGTCTGGTCAAGGACCTCCAGATAGAATTCCAGCTGGTCCATAAAGCCTGGCTCAAACTCAACGGTCTTCAGCTCAATCGCCACGAGGCACTGCAAGCCGCGGTGGTAGAACAGCAAATCAATGCTGAATGCCTTTCCTCCCACCTCAACTTTGTGCTCCTCATCCATGAAGATGAAATCTTTGCCAAGCTCAAGGATGAAATCCTTCATGTGCTGAACGATTCCCCTCCGAAGCTTACTTTCTTTATATTTGCCGTGCAGTCCCAAGAATTCAAGGTATGCCGTGTCCTTGAACATGAGGGATGAGCCGAGATAGGTTTTCTGAAGGGCTGCAGACTGGAAATCACGGCTGTCCAAGATGGACTCGTAGGCGTTCGTTTTGATAGCCCTCTGCAGTTTCTTGACCTCAAAGCGTTCCTTCTGGGCATACAGGATATAGAAGAGGCGCTGCTCATTGAGCTTGCAGCTGTTCAGAATCTGCTGGTGGCAAGTCCAGTTGATGCGCAGGAGGACTTTTGGCATTTGTGCAATTTGGAATTGCACAATTTGTGTTATAAAGAAAAAGGCTTCCTTGGAAGCGGTTCTCAAGGAAGCCTTTTTATGGGATAGCAAAGTGGTTTCGACCTCTATTTCCTGCCTGTACCGCGACAATACGGACAGACTCCGCTACCATTACATCTATTGCATTTTATCTGGTTTCTGCCGGATGCAACTGTTTTCCTTCCGTTGCACTTGGGGCATTTCCCGCTTCCATGACAGGGCATGCAGTGAACTTGAACTTTTTTAGAACTATTTGAAGTTCCAGAATTTACTGAATTATTGGAACTGACAGCTCCTCCAGTCACAGTAACAGTACATGTTCTATTATTTGTCTTAGCACTGACTTGAACTTGTCCATTGCTTCTTATTACAATGTTGCTTCCTGTGTGCACGGTTGCTGTAGACCCAGGACTTATTGATACGGATCCACATCTTACAGTCTGTCGCGAGTTATTTATAATAACAGCGTTTGAGACTGTTGCATGGCATTTTACAGAAACGCTATATTCGCAAAACGCCATTGCGCTCACGAAAGCCACAAGAAGAACAAAAATCATCTTCTTTTTGCTAGACAGCAAATTCTTCATAAAATTCCTCCTTAAAATAAACCTTGGATTTTTTGAAAGCAGGTTATAAAATAGCAATTCTGAAAGGAGACCATAGGCTTAAAGCTTCTTGTACAGGCATTCAGCAAAAGCATAAAGACTCCTATGGCAATAGTCACATACAGCTTGTCTTTTCTCACAACCTCTTTCCTCTTGTTGATTTACTCGAAAATAATCTGCATAACGCTATATTTTCTCGTGTATTTCGAGTATAAGGCAAGTTATTCTCGATGTCAACAAAATATTTTAACATTTTCTCGATTATAGTGAGGACATGGAGAACTATCTGGAAGATTTCAGGCTGAACATCAAGTACTATCGGGAACAGGCGGGAATCTCGCAAACTCAGCTTTCCATACTTTGCAACTGTGGGACTGGCACTATAGGGGGCATTGAGGCGGGCAAGGCAAAACCTTCCTTTGATATGATGATACGGATAGCAGATGCTCTCAAAGTTAACCCTTCTGATTTGTTTGTAAGGGACTCTTCCAAAGAAAAAGCCCTGTTAAAAGAGTTATTACGTACTGAGTTTGAAGGAATTTTGGCTCGCTTATAACTACATGAGGTCATGCTCGACACAATTGATGCCCTGCCGGATATCAGCAGATCGCTGACAAAGCGGACAAAAAAGCCCCCTCCGCGCGGGAAGGGGGCTAGTGTCATTAGGTTATGGCCGGACGAGCGGCAGGCCATAAGGATGAACGGCCAGCCTTACTTTATCTCGGCCTGGAGAGCTTTCACCTTGTCGGTCTGCTCCCAGGGGAACTCACTGCGCCCGAAGTGGCCGTATGTCGCGGTCGCCTCGTAGATGGGGCGCTTGAGGTCAAGCGTCTTGATGATTCCTGCTGGTGAGCAGTCAAAGACCTTCTTGACAGCCTCCTCAATCTTGGCCTCGGGGACGGTTCCTGTTCCGAAGGTGTCGCACATGACGGACACCGGGAAGGGGACACCGATTGCGTAGGCAAGCTCCACTTCGCACCTCTCGGCGAATCCTGCCGCTACGATGTTCTTGGCGATGTAGCGGGCCATGTATGCCGCTGAGCGGTCAACCTTGCTGGGATCCTTTCCGGAGAAGGCTCCGCCTCCGTGCCGTCCCATGCCGCCGTAGGTGTCCACGATTATCTTGCGCCCGGTAAGTCCTGAGTCACCGACAGGGCCTCCTATGCAGAACTGGCCTGTCGGGTTGATAAAGTACTTGGTATTGCCGTCCAGAAGGCCGGTCGGCTCAAGCACGGGCTTGATGAGCTTGCTGATGATTGTATCCTTTATCTCGCTGTGTCCGATTCCCGGGTCGTGCTGCTGGGAGACGACCACGGTGTCGATTCTGACGGGTTTGTGTCCCTCGTATTCTATCGTGACCTGCGCCTTGCTGTCGGGGCGGAACCATGTTACCTTGCCGCCCTTGCGCAGCTCTGCTGACTTGAGCATGAGCTTGTGAGCAAATGTGATGGGGGCGGGCATAAGCTCCGGGGTCTCCTTGCAGGCGAAGCCGAACATCATTCCCTGGTCTCCCGCGCCCTGCTGCCCCTTGAACTCGTCCAGACCCTTGCCGACGACGCCCTGGTTAATATCCGCCGACTGGCTGTGAATCATGTTGAGCACGGCCATGGAGTTGTAATCCAGCCCGTAGTCCGGGTTGGAGTAGCCGATCCGCTTGGCAACGTTGCGCGCGACCTGCTGCACGTCAACGTAGGCTTTGGTGTTAATCTCGCCGCCGACAAGGACAAGAGCCTGGCATGCGAAAGTCTCCGCTGCCACGTGGCTGTCAGGATCCTGCTTGAGGCATTCGTCCAAGATTCCGTCGCTGATCTGGTCGCAGAGCTTGTCGGGGTGTCCCTCGCCCACGGACTCAGATGTGAAAAGATAGTGTCTGTCACTCATACAGACCTCCAGATGAAAGTAATTTTCATATAGAATTTGTCGTCCCTCCCAAACGAGTAAGGGCGACTTAACTACCTATTATACAGATATGGAAAAGAAAATCTAGAGGTGAAACACCGGAGAAAAAAACAGCTCTCCAAGGGCGGCTACATCTTCGTCCATGACTACATTTTCGTATGTTCGCCGGAAAAAAACAGACTTCATATTGTCTCTCGAAAAACCATGTAACCGCGAGTTAATGTTTCCTATATCAATCAGTCTTTCCCTATATCATCTGGAGCACATCGTCCAGGTTCTTTCCCATACGGCTGAGTAGTTCGCTTTTGAGCTGCTCGCGGATTTTCTGCTTCCGTGCGTCTTCTTGTCTTTCTTTTTCGGACACGTCTGCCCCTTCTTTGTTTCCCTTCTTGTCATACTGGCCTTTGAACAACTCAAGGACAGGAACATCAAGGGCTTCTGCAATGCGCTCTATCGTGGACAGCTTGGGAATGTTCTTGTAGGTTTCCATCAGGCCGATGTAGCTTGCCGATGTACCGCAAAAAATCGAAAGCCTGAGCTGGGATATGCCTTTTTCCTGGCGGATTTTCCGTATGTTGTCTATGACTGTTTTTTCCAGATGGCTCGGTTCGTTTTCCATAATATCAATTTTGATATTGTTGCGGCTGGGTATACTTGTTTATTTGATAGTCTTGTGCTATAGTCTGTTTGATAGTGCAAGACTGCTATCAGTTTCGCATGTTGAAAAATCAGTTGAGGCAGTTATCGGGGCTTTTATGAAAAAATATATCTGGGGAACAGGCCGGCTCACGGGAATGGTGATAGGTCGCTTTATCAAGCTTGAGGACATTGAGGGCTTCATCGACAACGATGAGAACAAGTCGGAGTACATGGGAAAAAAGGTTTACCGC
>JAFTEK010000087.1 GCA_017453705.1 Treponema sp. | reverse complement strand
GTCTTGCGAGCTAGTGGCATCCGTTATTCTTTTGTTGCTCTTCCTGTTGTGGTCATGGGCTTGCTTGTTTCTGTACTGGGCTTCGCGATGAATGACTATTTCTTACCCCTGGGGCTTCTTAAGTTCAATCGCCTTCGTAAACAGATAGTACAAAGCGATCCTGCGGTAGAAATTGAGGCTGACACTGTAAAGCGCATGAACGGAACGACAATAGTTATAGGCGGAGTTAATGAGGATGGAAGCATAGAGAATCTCGTGATGTTTGACCGGGATCAGTCTGGTCGTGATAGGGTCATAGTGACGGGGCGAAGTGATGTTTCAAAATCAGATGAACCAGGAATAATGATGAAGTTTAATATGTCTGGTGCGACCGTTTTAGAGCTTGACAGGGAGCAAACCAGGAACTTTGATGTATTTGAGTCTCAGAAGATTCTGCTCAATATATTTGATAAGGCGGTTATGCCAACTGGAGGTGTACAGCCTAGGGAGATGACTTCCTATGATTTGTGGAAAATTATCCAAGTGATGAAAAAGGATGAAAGCGTTACACATAAGATGATGAATCGATACAACTTGGAGTTTGCAAAGAAATTCTCGCTCCCGTTTGGTTCCATCTTTTTTGCCCTCTTAGCTTTCCCCTTGTCTTTGGTCTTTGGAAAATGGGATGGGCAGACACTTGGAATGATTTTCGGGGTTATCATTTCTGTCATATATTGGGCTGCGACGATACTTGGACAGACATTCGGTGTGCGTAGCGGGTGGAATGGTTTCTGGATGATGTGGGGGCCAAACTTCTTTATAGGTTTGCTTGGGCTGTTGCTCTATCTGATGCTGAGGAAACGATGAGGCTGGCCACATATATGCTCAGAAGGTTCTTTGCAATCTTCATTGTCTCCATGATATTCGTTACGTTGATCCTTCAGCTTACGGATTTGCTTATGAATATCTGGAGCTATATATCAAATGAAACAGAACCTGGACTTATAGTTAAAATTCTTTTGTACTATATACCGAAGACTCTCTGGTACTCAGTTCCTATATCTGTTCTTTTTGCTACTGCTTATATGCTCAGTGACTTTTATGCCAGGAATGAGCTTTTGGCCTTGTTTGCATCTGGCATATCGATATTCCGTTTTACCATGCCCTTGCTTGCCATAGCCGGCTTGATGAGTGTGGCTATGTTCTTCCTTGATGACAGGCTTGTCACCAGGACCTTTTCTGAAAAATCCCGCCTGCAGGCCATAGCCTTGCACAAGGAGAAGGATTATAACCACAAGGATGTTGTTGTTATAAGTGAGGGCGGAAAGATGGTCTATAAGGCGGACTTTTTTGACAGCTATAATAACCGCTTGCGTTCCCTTTTTGTGTTATACAGGGGGAACGAACGGGAATTTGACGGACTGCTTTATGCCGATTCCGCTGATTGGAAGTACGACCACTGGAACCTGGGCAAAAGCGTGTTTTACACGAAGGAAGGCTCAGGCTATACTGCCTCAGATCCAGACTATGACCACATCTTTCGCCTTACAGAGCCACCAGAGTCCTTTAGGGATACTGTCATCAATGTCGAGGAGGTTCCTGTGGCTGAGGCAAGGGAGTACATAAGGCGGCTGGAAAAGTCCGGACTTCCATCCAGCGATGCCAAGGCCGAATACTACAAGAAATTCTCTTTCCCGATGGTTGTTCTTGTCGTTGTCCTGCTGGCTGTCGCGCTGAGTGGCAAGACTCGCAAGAACGTCCTTCTTGTAAGTCTTGGATTGTGTATCGCTTCTGTCGTTTTGTTCTATGTAATGCAGATGATGACGATGCTCATGGCTAAATTTGGCAACATTCCTTCGGTTTTCGGTGGCTGGTTCCCTGTGTTTTTCTTCATATTTCTGAGTTTTATTTTGTTGAAATATACACGAACCTGATTTTCATAGGACTGATATGATAGACATTTTTCCCTTTTTTTGCTATCCTAAGTGTCAACAAAATAATCTGGAGACACATTTAAGGTGATGTTTGACGCATTGAATGTTATTAACCGTGTAAGGCTTGATGAAGAAGACGATGAGAACGATAAGAAGAAGTACAAGGAAGCAGCTGACCCGCTTGCAGAGAAGTTCCTTAAGACTCGTCAGATACTTTTGAGCGGCGAGATAAATGAGGAGAATGCCGAGAAAGTAGTTCGCCAGCTTTTCATACTTGAGGCTGACAGTGATAAACCAATCTATATTTTTATTGACTCCCCAGGAGGCGATGTTGATGCAGGTTTTGCCATTTTTGATGCAATACGCTTCGTGAATGCACCTGTATATACAATAGGTATGGGACTTATCGCCAGTGCCGCGGCTCTGATTCTTCTTGCGTCCCCTAAGGAACGCAGGCTTGGCTTACCCCACAGCCATTACTTGATTCACCAGCCTTCAAGTGGAATGAAGGGGGTTGCGACCGATATAGAGATTCACGCGATTGAGATAGGTAAAACTAAGACAAAAATAAACGAGATAATAGCCGAAGAGACAGGGACTGCTCTTGACAAGGTAACAAAGGATACAGACAGGGATTACTGGCTTACTGCTGACGAAGCCGTTTCTTATGGACTCATTAGCAAGGTCATAACACGGCGTAACGAACTCAAGTAGCCGATGAACTTTGAACTGGCTGACAGCCTTCTAGATGAAATAATCTACTCAATGGAAGACCAAGGGACTGATGTGGTCATTGATGCACAGGAGGGTGCTGTCCTTCCTGTCGATGGCGATATAGGTCCGTCTTTTGATGATATTGATGATGATAAATCTGGGCGGTATTACAGTCTGCCAAAATGGACTAGTTCTGATGGCTTTGAGCTGTTGCGTGATTTTACAAACAGCCTTCATTCGCCCCTTGCGAGAGAGGATTTGAAACGGGCATTGAATGGCGGAAGGGGGGTGTTCAGGAGATTTAAGGATG
>JAFTEK010000086.1 GCA_017453705.1 Treponema sp. | reverse complement strand
CTGCCGTTCCGCCATAGCCTCCAGAAGAGCGGACTGAACCTTTGCTGGTGCACGGTTTATCTCGTCCGCCAGCAGCACATTGGCAAAGACAGGACCTTTGTGCACAAGAAAGCGTCCGTTGGACTGCTCATAAATCAGGGTTCCAGTGACGTCAGCAGGAAGAAGATCCGGGGTAAACTGTATCCTCTTGAATTCCAGCCCGGACATCTCCGCGAAAGTCCTCACTGCCAGGGTCTTTGCCAAGCCCGGAACTCCTTCCAGCAGGATATGGCCGCCGGAGATGACGGCGGTAAGAATTCCATCTATCAGCTCCTTCTGCCCCACAATCCTGCGGGCAGCCTCATCCCTGCACACGGCGATGCAGTTAGCGCACTCGTCTATTATGTTCTGTGAAATCTCATCTTCCATAATCAAACCATAAAATTGTAACGATATTCCGCCAGTTTCTCAAGGGGGCGTTTAATGTCTGTTGCGTTTAATGTCGCTATACATTCCACGCAATTTGATTGTGTTCCACTTGAAAAAGCATTAAATACTCTTTACAATCTTATACAAAAGTAACCGACTTTTGCAACCGGCTCAAAACACAAAACAGGAGGCATATATGTTTGACAGAGTTGAATACAAACGAATTGCAAAAAAACAGCTAAAGGGAAGATGGGCAACGCCAATCCTCGCAACACTCGTAATGCTCGCAGTGATACTGATAATATCAATACCGGAGATTATAGCGATTATCGCCAATTCCGAAGGAAGCGAAGACGAGTTAAGATATGTCACCACAGGAAACTTTACAAGCCTGATAACCATAGGCATAGCAGGAATATTGGGTATCGCATACACAAAGCTTTTCATCGACCTGTGGAAAACCAGGGATCCGCTGCCCTTCTCCGCATTCATATCAGCTTTCTCACTATGGTTCAAGGGTGCGCTGGCAATGCTATGGTATTACCTATGGGTATTTTTGTGGAGCCTGCTCTTCTTCATCCCTGGCATAGTCAAAGCCTATGCATACTCACAGATTTTCTTCATCATAGCGGAAAACCCCAAGATAGGTGTGCGCAAGGCGATGAAAATCAGCATTGAGATAACCAGGGGCTACAAGGGAGACCTGTTCATAATGGACTTAAGCTTTATCGGCTGGGAGATTCTTACGGGACTGACAGGAGGTCTCCTGTATCTTTATGTCATGCCCTATATGCAGATGTCCAAGACCAACGCCTACAAAATGCTCAAGGCCATGGCCTTGCAGTCCGGCCGCCTCAGGCCTGAGGACTTTGGGGAACAGCCCCAGTATGAGCAGCCGACCGATTTCAACGAACAGCCAGCCACTTACAACGGACAACAAGCCGATTTCGACGGACAGCAGAGTAATTTCACCGGGCAGCCGGCAGATTTCACAGCCCCTGTGACACCTGACGTAATCAGCCTGCCACCAAACAACGAGAATGACGCCAACTAAGGAGCAGTACAGTAAATGAAGAAAAACAAGGGACTCGCAGTATTAATAACCATAATAATCCTTGCTGTCGGAGTTTCGGCCTTCAGGGTTCACAAAGCATGGGCAGCCGAGGGCATGGAAGGAGGAAGCCCCGCTCCGGCAGGCACGTCCGTGCTCAAGGATATCCCAGGCTTTGACTTCTCCTTCAAGAACAAGAAGAAGCCCGGAACAAACCACCCCTACATCGCCTGTCTTCATATAACAGGGACAATACAGCCTGCCGGAGAGACTTATAACCAGGACTGGCTTTTGGACACTATAGACGACCTTGAGAACGACAAGAACAACCTAGCAATAGCCTTATACGTGGACTCTCCCGGAGGAACTGTCTACGAATCCGACGAGGCTTACCTAAGGCTTCTCAAGTATGGGGAAAGCAAGCCTGTGTACGCCTACTTTGCCTCCCTTGCGGCGAGCGGCGGCTATTATATCGCGTGCTCTTCCAAATATATAATGGCAAACCGCAACTGCTGGACAGGAAGCATCGGCGTAATCGGCGGACAGTTCGTGGATCTCACCGCCCTTATGGACAAATACGGCATAAAGTCCAAGACCATACATTCCGGCAGGAACAAGACAATGGGCAGTTACTCCGAGCCTTTCACAAAGGAGCAGGAGGAAATCATGCAGGCCATGTGTGATGAGTGCTACGAGCAGTTCACGGACATAGTGGCAAAGAGCAGGAAGCTCCCCATCGGGACAGTCAGGAAACTTGCTGACGGAAGGGTCTACACGGCAAGGCAGGCGAAGGAGAACAAACTCATAGACGAAATAGGAAGCTGGAATGATCTTCTGGATGTCATAGCCGCCAAGGAATTTGAGGACGTATACTATGAAGTGGTGGACTACACCTACGAACAGGAGAAAAGCTTCTATAAATACCTGACCGGGCTTGCGGACAAACTGGGCAAATCCAGGGCAGAAGGCACAGCAGCCCTTCCTTCCGCAGTCCAGAAAATCATAGAGCCGGAGATAAGCTACCCTGCATATCTATACAGACCTTAAGTTCCCTATTGTTAACCTAGCAGTTCTTCCAGCGTCTTGGAAAGCATGGGCAGGTCGAGAGGCTTATGGTAGTATCGCGACACGCCCAGCTCCATGCAGCTGGCTTCCACGAAATCATCCTCAAGAGCCGTCACCACGATTACCGCCGGGCTGCCGAAAGACTCAGGCTCCTCGCTTATGTTACGGCATATTTTAACACCGTCCACGCCCGGCAAATCCAAATCCAGCACAACGACATCAGGCTTGAGCGAAGCCATCTTGGAGCCGGCCTCAAATCCGTCATACGCCTGGTGCAAGTCCAGCCTTGCGTCCTTGGACTTAAGGAACCTGCATATCACATCGTTAAAGGCCTTGTCATCATCCACGACAAGGACAGTATTATCCCTCCTGGCCGCCTTAGCCTTCAGGCTGTCCAAAAGCTTGGCAGGAACGTTCATCTTGTTCTGAACCATGAAGTCCACAAGGTCTTTAGGATAAATCCTGTACTGCCCCCCAGGTGTCGTGAAAGCCTTAAGCGAGCCTTTGCGTATCCAGTTAATCGCAGTCTGGTTAACAACACCGCAGATTTTCGCGGCTTCCATGGCAGAGAAAACAACAGGCTTCTCAATGTCTGGATCCCGGCTCATAAAGTCAGCTCTTCCTTCCCAGCTCCACAGACCTGGCGTATGCGGCAGACGCGGCATCTATCACAAGGCCCCGGAAGCCCCCTTTCTCCAAGGCGGCCACAGCCTCTATAGTGGTCCCCGCAGGCGAGCATACAGCATCCTTGAGCTCGCTTATGCTCCTTGAGTCTTCCAAAGCCATGACAGCGGCTCCTTTCAAAGTCTGGGCAGCATACACATAAGCCTGCTTCCTGGGAATACCGAATTTCACGGCCGCATCAGCAAGGGCCTCAATGAACATGAAGGCATATGCAGGGCCGGAGCCGGAAACAGCCGTCACCCCGTCCATCATCTTCTCGCTGACCAACTCGACTTTTCCAGCCGTCTCCAGCAGGGAGACAGCCATGCCAATTTCATCCTCCCCGGCATCCTTGTCATAGCACAAGGCCGTCATGCTCTCCCCATAGACGGCTGGCAGGTTGGGCATCATGCGTAACAAGCGGGGACAGGCAGGATTGCCACCAGCAGAGGCATACTCACGCAAGGATGACAAAGTAACCCCCGCAGCCATGGAGATGAGCAGCTTATGCCCACTAAATGCAGGCCTTATTTCCTCTATTACCGTCTTGACAAAGGCAGGCTTTACAGCGATAAAGATTATGTCACAGCTTTTCGCCAGTGCAAGGTTGGACTCGCAGGAGCGTGCCCTGCCGCCCGATGACAAGTCAGAAAGCGACTCCACAAAGGACTCCGCCCTTGAATAGTGCCCAGACGAGACAAAAAGCTGGACATCCAGATGCGACGAGGCAATAGCCCTGACAACAGCCCCCCCCATCGTTCCGCAGCCTATGCAGCCAACATTCTTACCCGCAATCCCAGAATTTTTCATAAAGCTATTCTAACCTCGCTGCCAATGGAGTATTTTCAAAGATAAGGTAACGGCTGGCATACATCTTGAAGTAGTCATCGTCAGTCAGTGTGTATGACTTGACGTTGCGCCGGCTTGTATCAGAAGCCGTCTCGCCACCGGATTCAAGGATAGTCTTGGTGCCGTACTCGCGGATTCCCGACTCCGCGTTTCCCCTTGGGCAGATGGAAAGCTCCATGTCATCATCCCACTCAAACTCCGGGCTATAAATATCGGAAACCCTGCAGTTTATAAAAGCCGCGTTGTCAAAATTCCGGCCTGTGGAAATCTGCCCCAGACCCGCCGTCCTGTAGACGTAAAGGGAGCTTTTCTTTCTTTTTTCACCGGTAAAAGTGCAGTTCGTGAGGACAAAGCCCTTCTTTCCCGCGTCCGTCCTGCTCTTGACGGCATATCCGTTGTAGTCGCCCCGGTTGTCACTCCTGATGTGCACCGAGCAGTCCTCCAGCACGCAGACATCAGGTTCCCCATACACAATATCCGTGTCTCCCTCCACGTGGCAGCCCAGGAACCAGGAGAAGCCCCTCACGAATATCGTGTTCTGCCTGCCTATGAAAGTCATCCCCTCGGCCTTGAGCGTACCTGATGAATTATCCCATACAAAGGCTTCCGCGCTGTCAAGCTTGGTGTTGTCAGCCTCGATTGACTTAAGATGGGTGTTCTCAACGCTGAAATTCTTAAGCGTGACTTTCGTTGCGTTAGGGCCAAAGTAGAATATGGAGCGGTTCTCCCTCCCCTTGCGGAAGGCCTCGCAGTTGTCAGCCTGGATCATGCAGTCGGCGGCCGCCCCTTGGACACATTCCATTATAAGGGGGTTGGACATGTTATATCTTATACTCTCGCGGTAAATTCCTGGTGCAAGAATCAGATGAAAGGTGGCATCCTCCGCCACAGCCCCTGTCATAACCATCTCATGCATACGCTTGAATGCAGCAGTTATAGACGCAGGAGTCCTTGCGTTTACATTTAAATCTAGCATATCGGCAACGATTATATCATTTTTTCCAATGTTTTTCAAATGCCCTTTTCCGGGATGCAGCCCATTTCCGGGGAAGCCGGGGCAAACAAGGGCGGCAGGCAAGCCTCGCAGGAAATAAGATTCCCGGACAGCGGATGACAGAACTCAAGGAGCCGGGCATGAAGCATTATCCTGCCCCCGTTCTCCTCAAAGCCCGCCTCGCCGCCATACAGGCTGTCACCGATGATGGGAAAGCCTGAATTCGAAAGATGAAGCCTTATCTGATGGGTACGTCCAGTCTGCAAGCAGCAGTCAAAGTAGCACAGGGTCTTACCCACCCGCCTTTCAAGCGACAGCAGGCTAAAGTCAGTATGGGCATAAAGGCCGCCCTCAGCCTCGGAAAGATTCCCCATCTTGCAAGGGCTGCCCCTAGGACTGACCCTGCCGACGAAGCCCTCGACACTGAAAGAATACGGCAGGCAAAGGGCAGACAAGCCCCTTTCGTCACGGCAGCCGGAGACAGCCCGGTAGACCTTCCTGACCTTGTGCCCCTCAAAGGCATCATGGACGGCCTTGTTCACAGACCTGGACTTGGTGAACAATATCGCCCCGCTGGTCTCCCTATCCAACCGGTGCATTATCCCCACATAGGGCGGGTTCCTGAGAGAGGGATTGTTCTTCCATAAATAGTCTATGACCGCCTGGTGCAGGTTCCGCCGCTCCTTCACGACAGTCTCCTCGCTAGGCAGGAAAGGGGGCTTGTTTACGACTATGATAACATCGTCCTCAAAAAGGACATCCTTCGCCTCAAGCACAAATTCTATGTCACCGTTGTCCTTCTCGTAAAAGAGCCTGTCAGCATCCAGCGACACGGACACACGACAGCCCTTCCTGAGCTCAAAGGCCGGCCTCCTGCATTCCCTGCCGTCCACAGTGACGCAACCGGCCACAATCATCCGCCGCAGCTTGGAATTGGAAAGGACAACACCGGCGGGCATAAGGCCGGCAAGCTCCCGCCTGAGAAAAACATCCAGCCTCTCCTGGGAGTGAGAAGTCCAGTGAGCCAGTTGCAAAAGTCGGTTACTTTTGCACTGGCTTTCAAGAATCTCAGCGGTGCTACGCACCACTTGCGATTCTTGAGGTGAATTTTGACCAGTT
>JAFTEK010000085.1 GCA_017453705.1 Treponema sp. | reverse complement strand
CAGTCCGGCAATGCGCCCCTCCTCCTGTGCAGCAAGCAGGGCTATGACGTTTACGTCACTTCCTGCAACATGAGCAAGGAACTTACCGGCGGGGGAAAGCTGAACTATCTCTCTTACAATGCCGAGGGCTTCGTGCTTAGATCATTTTAGAGCTGCTGCTTGGTGGGAGTATCCAAGTCCCTCCCGGCCCCTTTTTTGGGGGGAGGGGAGGGCACCGCTACTCCAGCCTCTTTTTCCATCCGGTGTAGTCGTCCACGTGGAGCAGCCTCTTGGCGTTCTCTATGCGGTCGGCGGTCGGGGAGTCCACGCCCTTGAGCGGGTAGCCGATTCCCAGCTTTTCGTACTTGGCGATGCCGAGCGTGTGGTAGGGCAGAATCTCCACCCGCTCCACGTTGCCCAGGCTCTTGATGAACTCAGATGTCCGTGTCAGGTATTCGTCTTTGTCGGAGATTCCGGGAACAAGGACGTGCCGTATCCAGATGGGCTTGTGTATTTCGTCCAGATAGCGGAACATCTCGATGATATTGCCGTTGTGACGGCCTGTAAGCTCCAGATGCTCCGCGTCATCTATGTGCTTGATGTCCATCAAAAGCAGGTCGGTCACGTCCATCAGCTGCTTGAATTTTTCAAACCAGGGGCCTTCCTTTGTGAAGGGGCCGCCAGACGTGTCTATGCATGTGTTTATATCCTGTTCCTTGGCTTTGGTGAACAGTTCTGTCAAAAAGTCAATCTGTGCCAGCGGCTCACCCCCGCTGACCGTAATGCCTCCATGCTTGCCCCAGTAGCTCTTGCAGTCCAGTGCCTCCTCGATGAGGCTGTCCGCTGTCCTCTTCTCGCCCTTGGTCATGTCCCATGTGTCCGGGTTGTGGCAGAACTTGCACCTCAAGGGGCAGCCTGCAAAGAATATGAGGAACCTGACCCCCGGCCCGTCCACTGAGCCAAAGCTTTCTATAGAATGAATGTACCCTTCCAAAATCGTCTCCTTACAGCTCTATTTTCTTTTTGGCTTGGTTCCACGGTAATAGGCCGGGGCACGGTAGTCCACTATCCAGCCCCCGTCGTAAAAGCCAGAATCGTCTGCGGTTGGACTGACAAAGATAACCTTGAGTTCTTTTCTTTCTGTGTTGTAGATGAACTCATTTGACTGCCAGTCTTGTCCGGTCAGCCTCTCGTAGTCCATCTGGCTATCTTTTGGGGTGTAAACGGAAATGCGGTAGCTTCCGCTCTTGAGACCCAGATGGACTACACAGCCACCTGTAAAGCAGCCTTTCCAATAGGCGTGGCAGAGGCATTTTTCCTGCCAGAAGTTTGTGTGTATGTCGTAGTACCATGAATAAGAAAGGGCTGTTATGCAGTTCCATGCATCATTTCCTTCCATGTCCGTCACCCGTATAAGGCAGGGAATGTCGTTCATCCCGCCACGGTTCTCAGGCCTGTATATTTCAAGAGATGTTAGGGGAGCCAGGCAGGACAGCAGCATGACAAGAAGGATAAGTCGGCATTTCACCCTTTTATTGTCGGCATACCTTGCAAAGAACTTGTCTTGTTAAATGGCTTGTTAAATTAGCTAAAATCTGTTAAAATATTTGTATGGGTAAGGAAAACGAGGCAAGGCACAAAGTCCGTCTTGCGGACATAGCGGAGAAATTAGGGGTAAGCATAGTTACCGTCTCTAAGGCGATTGCTGATAAAGAGGGGGTGGGCGAGGATCTGCGTACCAGGATAAAGGCTGTTGCCGCACAGCTGGGCTACGAACAAAAGAACCGTAGCGTCCAGGCTGCTAAAAGCGGGGATTGTACTGGCAACATAGGTGTTATGATTCCTTCTCATTTCTTTGAGCGCAGCACTTCATTCTATTGGAGTATGTACAATGCCCTTTCCAGGGAGCTTATTAAGCGTGGTTATTATGCGATAATGGAGCAGCTTAGCAGCAAGGACGAGTTTGACCTGGTTCTTCCACAGACTGTGCAGAATCACAAGGTGGACGGCGTGATTATGCTGGGGCAGACAAGTGAGGATTATGCCCGTTTTTTCATCAGGCACTACAAGAACAACGTTTTTTTGGATTTTTACGTGGATGACATGGACTGTGACTCCGTGACTACGGACAATTTTTACGGTGAGTACCAGTTGACCCGTCATCTGATAGATCAGGGGCACAGGAAAATCCTTTATGTAGGCAATTTCAACGCGACCACCAGCATCACTGACCGCTTTATGGGCTATATGAAGGCCATGTTGGAAAACGGGCTAAAAGCCGGTCTTGACGACATAATCAACGATAGGAATCAGAAGGGGCTGTATGAGCCATTGCAGCTGCCACAGGAGCTGCCTTCTGCTTTTGTATGCAACTGCGATGAGACTGCCCGGAGGCTTGTCACCCTGCTCAGGGAGAAAGGGCTTTCTGTACCTAATGACATCTCTGTTGTGGGCTTTGACAACTTTCTTGCTGACGGACAGGATTCAAAGCCTGCGCTGACAACTATCGAAGTTGACCCGGTGTCAATGGCGAGGATAGCCGTGGACATACTGGTTAAAAAAATCAATGGTGAGCCATATACGCATGGTCACACGGTGATAAGCGGCAAAATGCTACTGCGGGATTCCGTCAGGAAGATATAGGCAGTGTCAAAAGTAACCGGCTTTTGACACAGGCTCGATGGACTAGGGAGGCACTTTATCATGGAAGAAAAACTGTTTACACAGATACGCGAGGAGCTTGTACAAGACATCCTGCCCTATTGGGTTAAATATGGCAAGGACACGGAAAGAGGCGGTTTCTTTGGAGCTATATCCAATGACAATAAGGGGGATCCGGCCGAGTGGCGGGGCATTGTAATGGTCAGCCGCTTTTTGTGGACATACAGTGCTGCAGCCCGTTTTCTCAAGGATGTTTCCTACATGGATATGGCTGACTGGGCGTATTCTTATATGACGGACAAGTTTGTTGACAGGCGTAATGGAGGAATGTTCTGGTCGGTCAAAGCAGATGGCAGCCCCCTTGTTAGTCGAAAGCAGATTTACGGGAATGCCTTTGCCCTTTATGCCCTGTCCGAATATGCGGCAGCCATAAAGGAAATCAGGGGTGATGGCGATACTGCAAGTCGTGTGATGGGCGAGGCCGTGGATTTGTTTGGACTGTTGGAGAAAATTGCCAGGGATAAAGAATATGGGGGCTACTGGGAAGCGTTGACAGAAGGCTGGCAGCCTACAAAGGACAGCAAGCTCAGTGACAAGGACATAGACTGCGATAAGTCCATGAATACCAACTTGCACGTGATGGAAGCCTACACAAACCTCTATCGCAATTTGCCAGTCGTATTCCCGGATAAAGATGCCCAGCGGTGTGAGCTAGGGGCTGCTCTTGATGCCCTTGTGCGAGTCCACATAGACAAGATTTTGGACAAAAACGACTGGCACTTGAACTTGTATTTCAACAAGGACTGGACTCAAACCGGCAGCGATGAGATTTCCTATGGTCACGACATAGAAGCCAGCTGGCTCTTGTGGGAAGCTGCGGAAGTCCTGGCAGACAGGAATCTAAAGGAGTTTGTCCGTCCTGTAGCCCTTGCAATTGCGGATGTGTCGTTAAAGGAAGGTTGGGACGGGTCAACTGGTGGATATGAGGACACTATGGAGCCGGATGGAACAAGGCGCACTGTCCGCATCTGGTGGAATCAGGCGGAAGCCCTGAACGGATTCTATAACGCATGGGAGATGACCGGGGAGAGCCGCTATTCAGATGCCGTGGAGAAAGAGTGGGGCTGGATATGGAACTATCAGAAAGACAAGGCAAACGGAGAGTGGTTCTGGGCTGTCTCCAAGGATGGAAAGGCCTCCCTTGGGGAGCTTAAAGGGGGCAACTGGAAGACTTCCTACCACAACGCGCGTTGCTGCATGGAGCTGCTCAGGAGGAGCGGGCAGTAGGAGACATTAATCAACCCCGAGGGAAAAGAGCCAGACAAGTGAGCCGCTTTTGACCAGAATATACAGGCCTAGTGTGACAAAAAGGGCTGGTACGACCACGCCCTTGGATTCTTCTATATAACTGTGTATTGAATCGGCATTTATGACAGAAAGCGCAATTACGCACCAGAGGGCCTGCATTAGTGAAAACACAGCACAAGAGATGATGAACTCGCTGGATGCTAGGCTTGAAAAGAATGTAGCACAGACGGATATGCTGTCACCACCGTTTGCAAGGCCTATGACCAGAGATTCCAGCATGATGGAGGTGAGGGCTAATAGTTTGAAACCGGCCTTTTTACTGGGCCCTGAGCTTTCTGCTGAAAATTCATTGATTGCAAAACGAATTCCTATGATTATGGGAAGAATACCTAGCAGACCGAAAAGCTGTTCATACGGCAATGCTAGCAGGGAAGGGCTTGCTGTTTTGCATGAGGCAACGAGTAGCAGCAGAGCCAGGTATTTCCCTGATATTATGGCAGCGTTCTCTTTTTTCCCGTTGCTCCTGCTGAACAGGACGAACAACACCAGAATGTCGTCCATCTCTGTTGTAAGGAAGGCGATAGCAGATGCGGCTGTTACAAGACCCATGTTTTTTGGAGCTTATTTGTCTACCGGTCTATAAAAGAACTTTGCCCTGCCACGGCCGCTCTGTTCCTTGCGCAGCTCAAAGTCATCGTCCAAGTCTTCGATAAGCTCGGTCAGCTTTCTGGCTCCATAGTCCACCGGGTCAAATCCTGGATCCTGTCTCTTAAAGAAAGAGCCTGCCGCACTCACGTCTGCCCAGCCTGAGTCATCGGCGTACTTGTCATAAGCTGTGTTGAGCAGCTTGTAAATCTTTCTAAACTGCTTGTCACTCATAGACTCCACCGTGCTGCGCATGAATAAGCCCTTGCGATGGTGCTTGGCGGGCTTTTTCTTGAGCTTTTCCTCGGCGAGCTTGGCTGCTTCTTCCACGGCGGCTTCGTCCTCTTCGTTGGACAGGTTCTCTATATAGATGAAGTCATCACAGGCGGACACAAATGACTGGGGAGTTTTCTTCTGCCCCACGCCAAAGACGTATATCTGGCTTTCGCGCAGCCGGGTGGCCAGCTTTGTGAAGTCAGAGTCACTGGAGACCAAGGCGATGGAGTCATATTTCTCGGTGTAGAGCAAGTCCATTGCATCTATTATCATCGCTGAGTCACTGGAATTCTTGCCCTGCGTGTATGCAAACTGCTGGACGGGGATAATCGCGTTGTCATTCAGCTCGTACTTCCAGTTCTTGAGGGTGTCCAGTGAGAAGTCACCGTAGGCTCTCTTGGTTATGATGTGGCCGTGTACGGCGATTTCCTGCAATATGGCACGGAGCTTCTTGGCAGGAGTGTTGTCCGCGTCAATCAGTACCCCTATATTTTTCTGTTCGTTCTCGTCTATCATATTCTTCAGTTACCTCTGCTGCCCACAATCTTGTTAAAAATCCTGTCCAGGTCATCCTGTGAGAAATAGTCTATGACCAGCTGGCCTTTATCCCAGTTGCCTCTCATCTGCACCTTGGTACCCAGAGCCTCAATGAACTTTTGCTCCAAGTCGGCGTAGTTAGGATCGCGGGCTTTTTCAGTCTTAGGGCTTTTCGCTGTAGTCGTTCCGTTCAGTTCACCGGCTTCCTTTTCCGCCTGCCTTACGGAAAGCCCCTGAGACATAATCTTCTTGAACAGGGACTGGCGGGCTGTGGGGTCGCTTACGGAAAGCAATGCGCGGGCATGGCCTGATGAAAGCTCCCCGGAAGCCAGGGACTTCCTCATGTCATCGGAGAGTTTGAGAAGTCTTATCGTATTGGCGACGGCCGGACGGCTCTTGCCCACTTTTTCAGCGACTTCCTCCTGGGTTATGCCTTCCAGCTGCATCAGCTGCATATAGGCTTCGGCTTCTTCCACCGGGTTCAAGTCTGTCCGCTGGATGTTCTCTATGAGGGCGACTTCTAGCTTACGTGCATCCGAATATTTACGTAGCTGGACGGGAACTTTCTCAAGGCCTGCGGCACGTGCAGCACGGGTACGCCGCTCTCCCGCTATTATATAGAAGCTTCCGTCTTCTGCATCTTCGATGATAATTGGGGAAAGCACTCCTTCCCGCTTTACAGACTCTGTTAGCTCTGAAAGCTTCTCTTCGTCAAAGAACTGTCGGGGTTGCCTAGGGTTGGGCTTTAGCAGGGCAGGGTTTACCCAGAGGGTTCCGTCGTTGTCCGCCGTTATGCCAGCTGGCAAATCATTACGTACAGAAGGGGCAGGGTTGGTTCCCTGCGATGAGTCAAATTCAAAGCCTGTAGTTGTTCCGTCCAGCAGGGCATCAAAGCCCTTGCCTAGCCCACGATGCTTAGCCACGAGCCATCACCTCACCGGCAAGCTTTTCGTAGCTCTTGGCTCCGGTACAACGGGGGTCAAAAAGACAAATTGGCTCCCCATGGGAAGGCGCCTCTGAGAGACGGATGTTTCTGGGAATGATAGTGCTGAACACGACATCCTTGAAGTAAGCCTTCACCTGGGTCACTACGTCCTGAGCCAGCCTTGTGCGGCTGTCATACATCGTGAAGAATACTCCGCCTATGGTCAGATGCGGGTTTATGCCGCTCTGCACCAGCTTGAGGGTCTTCATTAGCTGGGTAATTCCCTCCATTGCGAAATATTCGCACTGCATGGGAACAAACACGCTGTCTGCGGCGGCAAGGCCGTTCAAAGTGAGTATTCCTAGGGAAGGAGGGCAGTCTATAAAGATATAGTCGTAGGATGCTTTGAGGGGGGCAAGTGCTTCTTTAAGGAACAGATAGCGTTTGGCGTAGACCTCTTTGTCCTCCGGGTTGCTCAGTTCCATTGTTGCTCCCGTAAGGTTTTCGTCCGCACTTATTACGTCAAGCGTGGGAATGGCAGAGTGCTTAACCGTATCGGCTGGAGATGCATTGCCATAGATGAATTCATATACTGTGGGCTTTCCTTTTTTTACGCCAACGCCGCTGGACATGTTTCCTTGGCTGTCAAAGTCCACCAGCAGAACCTTTTTACCAGCTAGTGCGATGTAGGCTCCAATATTGATGCAGGAAGTGGTTTTTCCAACCCCGCCTTTCTGGTTTGCGAACACAATGACCTTTCCCATAGAATCACAGTATATCAATTTTGACGCAAAGAGTATAGGGGAGCAATACGCCCCTTCAGAGTTATCAAGATTGGCGTTGGAACAGAAAGGATAACTTACGAGGTTAGATGGAAGCCAGTAGTTCTGTAAGCTTCTTGTCCATCTCCTTTAGTATTGATAATTTCAGGTTATTACGGAACGAGAGTTTGCTTTCCGTATCTTCATTTGTGGAATGTGCGTTTACATCATCTTGGAAT
>JAFTEK010000084.1 GCA_017453705.1 Treponema sp. | reverse complement strand
AGACATCCAGCCCGGTAGGTTGGTTGCCCCCCTCGAAAGTCTTGACTATGCTCATGTCCTTTGTGTCCACTATGTGTATCTTTCCGTTTGAGGGGCTGCGCTTGGTATAGTCCTGGGGGTTGTTAGGCCCGCGGGTGGACACAAAGAGCCAGCGGTCGTCCAAAAGGTCGATTGTATTGGGGTTCCTGTAGACAGTACAGCGGCCTGTTATCTTGAATGACTGTAAGTCCAGCTTGTAGACCTGCCTGTTGTACATGTCGCTTACGAATGCGGTCTTCTGGTCACTGCTACAGGCTATGTGCCTCATACAGGAGGATGCCACGGATATGCAGTCCGTCCTCTTTCCCGTGTCCACGTTGAACTTTTCTATCAGGCCGGAGTCAAACGACAGGCTTACGAGGACTTTCCCCCCGTCCAGGAATATCATGCCTCGCGGAGCCTTGCCGGTGGAAATAAGTCGAAGCAGCGAGCCGTCCGAGTAGTCTATTATAGATATGTCATTTGAGACCCAGTTGGAGACAGCGAGCAGCTGCCTTTCCTTTGACCAAGCGATGAACTTGGACCATGTTCCGCCTGTCTTTATAGTTCTCTTGTACTCAAAGCCGGGACAGCTGTATTCGTAAAGGCAGCCTGTTGTCATCTGGGATACCAGGAAGACTCCTTTCTCCCTGATGAAAAGCCCCTCCGCAAAGCCATGTTTGTCCGCGTCAGGGGGAGAAATCCGCCTTACGACCTTCTTTTCTTCCAGGCTGAACACGTCGAAGCCCGTGTCTTCAAGCAGGGGCAGCAGGACGTATTTGTTGTCCGGTGAGAACAAAACCTGTTTGGGCTGCTTTCCGCAGGGGTAGACCCCTATTTTTTCCAATGATATGGATGCAGGTTCTGCAAGGCAGGACATTGCAAGTGAGAGTGAAATGGCGAGGGCAGAAAAGGCATGTTTCATGGCTTACAGTATATCAAGGCAAGAAGGGAAGGAAAAGAGGCTTGTCAAATGGAAGCGTGGCAGTTGATGAATCGGCCGGACTGTGCCCTGCCACGGAAAGGAGTGCTGTGCCACCGTAATCACTGCCATGCCAGGGGAATCAGCGCCCTGCAGTTGCCCTTGACAGGACACTTGTTTTTGTCTATGATAGCGGTTATGAAACACATAGCCCGATGGGCATCAATTATCAATTCCTCCACGCTGGCCTACCTTTACGTGGGCTTTTATGCTTTTCTCGGTTTTAAGCGGAGGCCATGCACCGCAAGATAGGCGGTGTTTTGTGTTTACTGATTGCTTTGGTAATACAAGGGCTTTCCGCTGGGGAAAGCCCTTTTTTGTTGCAAATCCTTATGACATGGAGAGGCGTATATGATTATTGTTTTGAAGAAGGGCGTGAATGATGCCGAGCTTGATTCATTCCTGGACGGTGTAAAGAAGAAGGGCTTCGGGGTCCACATCTCAAGGGGCGTTGACAAGACGATTGTAGGGCTTTTGGGGGACACGTCCAAGATAGACCCTGAGGATTTGCTTGCGAATGACGTGGTGGAGAGCGCGGAGCGGGTTTCCGCCCCGTACAAGATGGCCAGCCGTTCATTTCACCCGGAGGACACTGCGGTGACAGTCGGCGGCGGGCAGCCGGGCGTTAGCCCTTGTGTCATAGGGGGCGGCAAGAACGTTGCCATCATCGCGGGCCCCTGTTCCGTGGAAGGCGAGCAGCAGCTGCTCGACGCGGCCAGGGCGGTCAAGAAGGCGGGAGCCAGGATTCTGCGCGGGGGAGCCTACAAGCCCCGTACATCCCCTTACAGCTTTCAGGGCATGGGCAAGGAGGGGCTTAAGCTATTGTCCCAGGCCAAGAAGGAGACAGGGCTTCCTATATGCACGGAGCTTATGGCGATAAGCGAGCTGGAGTATTTTTCCGATGTGGATTTGATACAGGTGGGGGCGAGGAACTTCCAGAACTTTGACCTCTTGAAGGAGCTGGGCAGGGCGGGAAAGCCCGTCCTGCTCAAGCGCGGTCTTTCCGGCACTATAAACGAGCTTTTGATGAGCGCGGAGTACATCATGGCCAACGGAAACGAGAACGTCAACTTATGTGAGCGTGGTATCCGCACTTACGACGGATACACCAGGAACTGCCTTGATGTGAGCGCGATTCCATACCTGCACAAGGTCTCACACCTGCCGGTGGTGGCCGACCCGAGCCATGCCTGCGGAATCCGCTGGATGGTTCCTGTTCTCGCGCAGTCCTCCGTTGCCGCCGGTGCTGACGGCCTTGAGATAGAAGTCCACTGCAACCCTGAGAAGGCCCTGAGCGACGCTTCCCAGCAGCTCAGGCCGTCGGAATTCGAGGCCCTCTGCGAAAAACTTGCCAAGTACGCCGCTGTGGAAGGCAGGACTATATGAGCTGCCCCAGGCTGCAGAATCTGACTTACGGAATCGTGGGGCTTGGTATAATGGGCGGCTCCCTTGCCAAGGCGATACGCGAGAACATCCTTTCCATGAGCGGGGCGGAAGGGCGTGTGCTGGCCTGCAACCGCAGCACTGCATGCCTTTCGCAGGCCCTGGCCGAGGGGGTCGTTGACAGGACTTTCACGAGCGATGCTGTGCGCGATATGCTGCCGGAGTGTGATGTCGTGTTCATCTGCCTGTATCCCCATGCAACACTGGACTTCCTTGAGGCTAACAAGGATGCCTTCAAGGGGGGGGCGATAGTGACCGACATAAGCGGGGTCAAGGGTATCTTTGTGGAAAGGCTTCCTTCCCTTCTGCGTCCCGACGTGGATTTTGTCATAGGGCACCCGATGGCGGGGGGCGAGAAGGAGGGCTATGCCAACTCCGACGCGAGGTTCTTTATAAGGCACAACTACCTCCTGCTGCCCCAGCCCTTCAATAAGGAAGAAAACCTTGTTCTGATGAGGGATCTGGTGACGGCCATGGGCTTTTCCCGCATAACCGAGACCGACTGCGACACCCATGATTACAAGATAGGCTTCACTTCCCAGCTCTGCCACGTCATAGCCTCCGCATTGGTGGAAAGCGCGGATGACGAGGGGATAACGGCATTCGGCGGCGGCAGCTTTGAGGATTTGACCCGCATAGCGATGATAAACGCCCCCTTGTGGACTGAGCTGTTTATTTCCAACAAGGATAAACTTGTGGGGCATATAGACCGCTTTATGGCCAGGATGGGGGAATTCCGTAATCTTATAGACGGAAGCGACAGCGAGGGGCTCAAGGCTATGCTTGAGGACACCAGGAGCCGCCGCATGAGGATGGGGTCAATAAGAAGCTAGCGGTCAGGAGATAAGTCGATGAGCGCATATATTCTCAGGCAGTGCCGCAAGATAACGACTCCCATATTCTTTGGCTATATCGCGATTGGAATTCCTTTCGGTGTCATGATTGTACAGGCGGGCTATCCCTGGTGGATGTCGCTTTTCATGAGCCTGGTCATGTATTCCGGGGCGGGGCAGTACGTTGCCGCCGGGCTCCTTGGCGCGGGGGCGGGAGTGCTTGAGATTGTGCTGACGGAGTTCTTTGTGAACATCCGCCACATAGTCTACGGCCTGTCGCTCATAGACAAGTCCAAGGGGTCAGGGCTGTGGAAGCTGCCCATCATATACACGCTGACAGACGAGACTTACGCCGTCCTCACCTCCACGGATGTTCCCCCTGGGGTTCCCGCGGGGCCGTTCATGGGATGGATAGGTCTTTTGGACTTTATCTACTGGACATTGGGATGTGTTCTTGGTGCGCTCGCCTGTTCTTTTTTGGCCACATACGGGCTTTCTGACTATCTGAACGGGGTTGACTTTGCCCTGACCTCGCTTTTTCTGATTATTCTCACATCGCAGATAAAGGCTTCGGCTGACATCCTGCCGCTGCTGGTGGGAATTCTCTCCTGCCTTGTTTCCGTGGTTCTGTGCAGAGCCTCCTTTCTCTCTCCGTCAAACATTATCTTTGTCGCTATAATACTTGGCATAGACGCCCTGTTGCTGGCCAGGGGCAGGCATTTTGCCTCTGGGGGACTGCGCCAGCTGTCCGTGTTCGCTCTTTTTATACTGTCAAGCCTTGCCCTGGTGCTTCTTTTAATCTTGATGAGCTTGTCCGGCGGGGGAGCGGGGCAGGGAGTGTCATCCGGCAACTCCGGGATGGCGGTCGCGGTCATCGCCTCTTTCATTTCCGGGGCGGTGATATTCTGCGAGCGTCTCTTCCCTTTCGCCCTCTTTTCCAGGAAGGATCCACCTCCTGTCGTTCAGTTTGTCGCCAGGCACATTCCCTCGATGGTTATCGCGATTTTGATAGTCTACAGCCTGAGGAGCATGGATTTGCTGTCCTTTCCCTTTGGGATTCCCCAGCTGGCGGGAATAGCGGTGACAATCCTGCTGAATTTTGCACCCGGAAACTACATGCTCACGATATTCGGTGCCACGGCGGTGTTCATCGTGCTGACCCGGCTCCTTTGACTGTTTCCCTGCCGGGAACACACGACAGCCCTGTCTGCTGGCACAGGGATTCCATGCTGGGAAGCCTTTGCTTTGTCCGTTGACGCGCGATAGAGCTGCCTGTCAGCGCACGATACTTTTACATCAAAAGAACGCCTAAAGTTTGACTAAACCATTTGACAAAGTGCGAATATGGAAATATAATAAGCGATATGATAGCTCTGATAGCCCGATGTTTTCCGCAAGGGGAAAAGGTGGGGAAATCTGAGTTTCATGACGATAAGTCAAACAAAGGTGTTTTCCAGTTAAAAAACGGGGGAACAGTGATTTCAAGGAGATTTGAATGAAAAAGGGCGTAGTCATTTTGGGAAGCCTCATCGCGCTTGCATTCTGCCTTCCAGCAGTAGCTCAGCCAAGCACGAGGGCCGTAGAGACAATCGTTATCGATAACTTCGATACACCGGATAACATGGGGTGGACGTGGGATGTCCAGGCCAGCCGTTTCATTTCGAAGGGATATCCCATCATTAAGTCCTTCGAGGGAATGCCGAATTCCCTTATGCCTTACCACAAGGACAGCGATCCTACGGCTCAGGTTCTCGGTGTGAAGGTTGCGTATGACCGCAAGGGCGACAACTGGTTCGAGGTTTTCCCGAAGGATTCCAGCGGAGCCATTCATGAGATTCCCTTCGTGGGAACTGTAACCCAGATTGACTTCTGGGTTTGGGGAGCCAACTATAACTACACGCTCGAACTCCTTGTCCGTGATTCAGACGGTGTTGTCCGCGTCCTGGACTGCGGCAGCCTGCTCTTCCAGGGCTGGAGGAACATCGTCGTCAACGTTCCTGGATACATCAAGCAGCATTCCAAGCTTCGCAACGGCCGCCCGAACCTGACCTTCGTGGGCTTCAGGGTTCGCTCTGCCGCAAACGAGGCTGTTGACAACTACGTCATCTACTTTGACCAGCTCAAGTATACGACCAACACGCTGGCCAACATCTATGACGGCTATACCTTGCGTGCCGCTGACTTCGGCGATGCCAAGGCCAATAGCACTGACGGACAGTAAATCGACGGAAGGACATAAAATATAAGGCGGTAATTAGAGATGAAAAAGATTTATTTTGCTTTTTTGGCAGCAGCCATCGTAACCTCTGGTGCTGTTTTTGCACAGCCCAGCGCGAATGGCAATACCAGCATTTCCGACCCTGATGCTTCTTCAATCGGAAATGATTCTACCCGCGAGGCTCTTCGTGAGGTCAGCGTTGACCGCTTTGAGCGCGAGGGTTTCTGGAATGTCCACGCTTCACCGGACTATGGTGTAATCACAGGCCGCCTCTTCGAGGGCAGCCCCGATGCCAAGGATCCCTTGAACGATACTGGTAATCAGGAGATGGAGGATACCCATGTCCTTGGTGTCAAGATGGAGTTCTTCAAGCGCGGAGTTAATTCCTTCTTCGTAAAGGCTGCTCGCCCGATTCCGATTGAGGGAGTCACCAAGACTGTCTCAGTCTGGGCTTGTGGACGCAACATGAGCCATCAGCTGTGGCTCCTTGTCCAGGATTACAACGGAAACAACTTTGAGCTCTGGATGGGCGGACTTGACTTCTCCGGTTGGAAGAAGATTACGGTTGCCATCCCCCCGACTCCCGATGGACAGCATGGAATCGTCCAGCAGAGTGTCTATCATGGTGATAAGCCCGGACTTCGTATTCTCGGATTCCGCGTTGACTGCGCCCCGATGGAGGCTCAGGGATCCTATTACCTCTATCTCGATGACTTGAGGGCTGTTACTGACCTCTATGACATGGAGAACAAGGACGAGGACGACATGATGGACAACTGGTAGTATCCAGTTGGATTAGCAGAGGCCGGTTTGACAGCTTTCTGCTAGTTGAAGTCGGTTGCCTTTGTGTGACTAAAAGACCGCAGGAAACTGCGGTCTTTTTCTTTTTGGGAATCGCCTGGGCTGCCTGCAAAAGACGCTTAAGGCATTTTCAAAAGAACCGACTTTTGAAACAGGCTCGCTTGATTTTGCAGCTGTTACTGATAGTTTTTAAAGTTCTTCTATTTTCCTTAAAGTAAATGCCGATAACTGTATTATGGGAATGAACAGTTTTGTAAATTCAGTGAATTTGCTCCAGCGGGAGCTTGATGTGCAGAGCCTGCGCTATCAGGTGACGGCAAACAATATTGCCCTCAGCGAGGTGCCGAACTTCAAGAGGCAGAGCGTCAACTTTGAGAGCGAGCTGAAGCGGGCCTTTGAGTCCCGTGACAACGCACATAACTCTTTCCAGATGCAGACTTCTGACCCCAGGCATATCAAGAGCGAGCAGCCCAGGGACTGGAGGAAGGTGGAGCCTCGCCGTGTCACTGATTATACAACAACTTCCAAGGCCAACGGTAACAATGTTGACGCAGAGGAGGAGGCGATGAACCTCGTCCAAATCCAGATGCAGTATGCCCTGCTGACCCGGTTGGAAAGCTTCCAGTTCAAGCAGGTTGACATGGCTATGAAGTCAATTCGTTAGTAGAGTGGAGGAATAGAAGATGGGTCTTTTTACCAGCATTAACATAGCGGCCACAGGAATGAGCGCGGAGAGGCTCAGGACTGACGTAATAAGCAACAACATCGCCAATGCAAGCTCCACCAGGACTCAGGACGGCGGCCCGTACAGGAAGCAGACTGTGATTTTTGAGCCGGTCGCATCCGAGCACCCCAACTGGCGTTTTCCTTTTGTGGACGCTGACTTGGACAACGGCCCCGGCAAGGGTGTGCGTGTCCGCGAAATCATAAAGGACGAGACACAGGGACGCATGGTCTACGACCCCAGCAACCCTGATGCCATAAAGTCAGGGCCCAACAAGGGTTATGTTGAGTATCCTAACGTGAACATCGTCAATGAGATGGTGGACATGATAAGCGCGAACAGGGCTTACGAGGCAAACAGCTCTGTGATAGAAGGCAGCAAGGATATGTTTTCCGCGGCCTTGAACATAGCCCAGTAAAGGAGGAAATCTAGATGGAAATGACGATAGGAAGCCTGGAGCTTAACAGGACAAATCCTGCCCATCTGGGCACAAAGCCGCTTGGGATTACAGACGGTTTTTCCAAGAAAGGAACTGAGGCTGTTTCCTCTAAAAAGGATTCCTTTGAGAATTACCTGCTCGATGCTGTGGAAAAACTTAATGGCCAGCAAACAGATGTCGATAAGTTAGAGGAGAAGCTGATTACCGATCCTGACAGCGT
>JAFTEK010000011.1 GCA_017453705.1 Treponema sp. | reverse complement strand
GTTATATCCGCTTTTCTTGCTTCACTCATAGACTGCACCCTTCTCCATGCCTCTTGATGAACATAACCCATCAGAAATTACAGAAACTTTACCACGAGGAAAACTTGTCTGTCAATGGTTTAGCAAGCTATTTTTTCAGAGCCTTAAATGTAAAAGTAAATTCCAGTTTTTGGATACTGGAGTGGAATTTAGTCTTGCAGGAATAGATCAAAGTGGAATTTAGTCTTGCAAGACAGGGAACAAAGCCTCATAGTAGATGCTATCTATATTTTTCCTTTAGGAGGCATCATGATGAGTAAACTGATTCCCGGCAACCAGAAGCATCTGACGCTTAATGACCGCAGTGAGATTGAGAGGCAGCTCGTGCTTGGAACTTCTATCCCCGTCATCGCGTCGCTGCTTTGCAAGGACCCAACGACCATCACCAAGGAGCTCAAGCGACATCGGGTCTCCCAGCCTCACAATCCTTTCAATGAGCCCGACAATACCTGCGCTCTGTTTGGCGAGTGCAAGCGCCGTCACGTTTGCCCCGGTCATGCGCCCCAGTGCAGAAAACTGTGTCGCAACTGCCGCTTCTGTAATTCCACCTGCAAGGACTTCAAACCCAGGGACTATTCCTGTCCCAGACTGAGGAGACCCCCCTTCGTGTGTAATGGGTGCGAGAACAAGCGCAGTTGTCGCCTCGATAAATTCTTCTACAGGAGCAATATCGCTCATAGCCGCTACAAAACGGTGCTTGTCGAAGCGCGGGAAGGACTAAACATAACAGCCGAGAACCTGGCAGCTTTGGATGCCGTCGTTTCTCCCCTCATCCTCAAGGGGCAGTCCCCGTACCTGATCTGCCTGAATCACCCCGAGCTGAATATCAGCGAAAAGACGCTCTATAACTACATTACCTCCGGGGTTCTGTCTGTTGGCAATCTTGAGCTTCCCAAAAAGGTCAAGTACAAGCTCCGCCATAGCCATAAGAGCCAGATTAAGGACAGGCAGATATTCCAGAACAGGACATATAATGATTTTCTGGAATTCACCCAAGCCAATCCACAAACGCCCGTTGTGGAAATGGACACGGTTCTTGGATGCCGGGGAAGTCACAAGGTTCTGCTGACATTCTTTTTCCGCTCCTGCAGCATCATGCTGGCCTACCTGCTCAATGACAAGACGCCCGGTTCGGTAGAATCTGCCTTTGATAAGTTAGAGAAGAAGCTATCCGCGCCTGTTTTCCGTTCCGTCTTTCCTGTTATCCTTACAGACCGGGGCGGAGAATTTGCCACTCCCAATGCTCTTGAAATGAGCATTGAGCTTTCTCAACGCACGCGTATTTACTATTGTGACACCGGCGCTTCCTGGCAAAAACCGGGATGTGAGAAAAACCATGAATACATCCGTAAAATCCTGCCCAAGGGAAGTTCCTTTGACGACCTCTCTCAGGCGGATATAAACAAGATGGTCTGGCACATCAACAGTGCGGCCCGTGAAAGCCTTAACGGGCAGACCCCATTCACACTGGGCAAGCTGTTGATACAAAAAGAAGCGTTTGAGGCGTTCGGACTTCGGAAAATCAAGCCGGACAATGTCTTTTTGACCCCGGAGCTTTTGGCTATGTAATGTGATTTCGTGAAATCCAGTCCCCACCCATAGATCGGAGCAAGGAGGCCCCACCGACAAGTGGAATTTAGTCTTGCAGGATTCGTCCACTTGCTTCTTTGTGCATGCACTTTTTTCAATATATCAAAAATATCAATAGCATAAATCCTGCATTACCAGTCCCTTTCACAGACCATAAATCTCTCCCCTCACTGGAAAAACGGAATTTAGTCTTCAGGATTGCCCCGCCCCCAAAAAGCGGAATTTACTTTTACACTCAAGCTCCATGTATTATTTTCACGGAAAGCCGATACAATACCATTCGAAACCGTTCCTTCAAATCCCCTCGGATTTCCTATGGCCATAATAGCGTCACCCTGTCGTGGCAAGGTAGCACTTATTTTGAGGAAAGGCGTCTGTCGTGTATCATCCACAACGAGCAATGCCATATCCTTATTACTATCAATATCTTTGACAAACGCATAAAGTGGCTTACCATTATGTGGAGTAGCGACAATCTCTCGCGCTCCTTCAATAACGTGGTAATTTGTGAGGATATCGCCATTGTTGCTGACAAAGAAGCCACTCCCAGCGGCCTTGTCCGTCCTAATCGCCACCATAGACGGCAGAACCTTTTCAACAAGGCTTGCATAGTCCATGCCAACAGGGATAGAAGCCGCTTGGGGCTGTGATTTTGGAGCAACCTTCCTCTTCGTCGTTTTTTTCGCCGCCGCCAACACGGGCGACGAAAGGAACGCGACTAAACATATCACAGTTAAAATACGACGAAAAAAGGTTTTGTTCCCCATCACAACAAGCCTCCTTAATATGTGCTGTCGATAGTATAGCACATCAATGAGCATCAGACATGATCTGAGACAAGGAGTACGGCGACAGGTACGGCTCCTCCGTCAGGGACGCCGCGCGGTGGAGGCAAATCTCGTTCTTCACCCTCATGCTCTCCGTGGCTTTCGGCGGCATGATGATGTGGATGTCCAGCCAGAACAAGGTCATTCCCTACATCGTTCAGGTCGATAAGCAGGGTTACGCCGTCGCTATCAAGTCCTCAGAACAGGGGGCCGTCGCGGACACTCGCGTCATCGTTGCCACGTTGGGCGGTTTCTTCGTCAACTTCAAGACCGTCATCACCGATATGTCCTCGCAGAAGCGCATGGTCAACGACGTTTATTCCTATCTGGCGAAGGGGAGCGCGGCGGAGACGTTTGTGTCCCACTACTATCAGGAACACAACCC
>JAFTEK010000083.1 GCA_017453705.1 Treponema sp. | reverse complement strand
GCAGCCTTCCCAATCCGTGGCTGTAAAGTCATCTTCTATCAAGCCTTCCTCGACAGCCTGATACAGTATCCTGTAGACGTTATAGGCCCCGCTGCCGTCGCCGGGGTCTGAAAAGGGGTTCTTCTTGTGGAGCATAGTGTGGTTCAAGTAGCCCGCGTCACCGGTGGCAGTGCTGGTAATATAATAGTCCCACTGGTTCAAAGGCCAGACAGCGGCATAGTTGGTGTAGAGGGGGATGGCCTTTGTGTTCTTCTTAATCAGCCTGAGGTCATCCAGGAACTCATCGGGAGTCTTGGGAAGGGTCTTGATTCCAGCCTCGCGGAAAACCTTCTTGTTGTAGACTATGCCCTGTACGTTTCCGGCGGAGGCTATGCCATAGACCCGCCCGCCATAGGAAAACTGGTCGGCAAACCGCAGGCTCCTGGAAAGCTCTCCTTCCGTCCCGAAAGGTATAAAGTATTTGGAATACTGGGATTTATCCGATATGGGAATCATCATTATATCTCCCCAGCCTCCCCTCTCAAGCATATTGCTGGCGTTCTCGGAATATTCGGTGAGGGCTTCCACGGAAACCTTTATCTTGGGGTAAACCCTATTGAACTCCTTTATGTAGTCCATCCATGAAACCCCATTGTACTCAGGCGTGGCCATGTCAGTCCTGTGGGATATGAGCAGGATGGAGCTGTCCAAGTCAGTGGCGGTCTCCCCCAGTATTATGTCAGAATATTTAGTCTCATAGGCTTCCATAGAATCTTTGGAAGCAAAAGCGTCCTTGACACCACATGAAAGGAGCGCAAACAAAAAAGGAAGGCACAAAAGGCCAGCGAAATGCAATGTTTTTCTCATACAGGGCAATTATACCATCCCGGTAAAGATAGTCAAGCAAGGCAGCCCGGAAAGCAATTTTAGAACTTCGAGACGCAATAACGCTGTCGTGAGTTTCCGCAAGGCGGGAACTCACAGGCTGTCAAGCTGGCTGACATGGGGCGGATTACGGAAGGTGGTCAATTACATTATCTGGGGTAATGTAAGCAGCAGCTACGGCAGAGGTAAAGGCATTCTTGACGTCATTGTTGATGACGTACACATACTGCAGGTGTACGGAAATTCTTGGATACAGGCATAGCATCACCCCTCGGTGTTGTCATTTAGTGCACGGGCATTATAGCACGGAAGGTCGCTTCTTGTCACTCTGTTTATTTAGGGGTACTGCCTCGCAATCTGGAAGAGACTCAGGGGTTCCAGTGTTATTTTGGGAGTCCTGAGCAGGAAGGTAAGGGCCGGGTCGTTCTGTACGGCACAGATGTTCTCATACAGGCCGGTCATGAGCAGGAACACGGGGTAGTCCTTGCGCAGGAAAATCTGGAACTGGCTGGCAAAGTGCCTCATGTCCTGACCGGGCATAACCTCGTCGATTGTCACAAGGACTTTCTTCCCCTTCTTTTTGGCCGAGCTGAGGATTTCTTCTATGACCGCCACATCGTCAAGCTTCTTTTCCCCGCCGTTAATGCCTACTCCGAATCCCGCCACGGAAAGGTTGAAGCCTGACTTAAGCATGTCTGCCGCGTTCCTGCACTCGGACTCAAGCCGCGCGGCCATGTCCTCCAGCAGCTTTCTCGTCGAGTTGAGGTCAACGACAATCCAGTCACCAAGCTTGGCCAGCTCCTGTTCTACTATAGTCATGAGGACTGTTTTGCCGCTACCGCGGACACCTTCCAGCAGAAAGGCCTGGCTCATGGGATTGCGGGAGTTGAATGTCTGGATGATTGTGTCTATGCTCTCATAGCGGGAAATGTACTCATTGGGGTGCTTCCCAAAGGTGAGCGTAAAGGGATTGTCATCAGCCATTGAGCAGCCTCCTTTTCATAAACGTTCATAAATCGTCATTTATTCATAAATATTCATAAACGTTCATAAATTGCCATACATTCATAAATATACATAAACGTTCATAAAATGTAAATGGCAGATTTCAGGTGGAGAGCAGGCGAAAGTCCAAGCCAGCACCGATAAGGCTGTTGTTTGTAGAGTCAAAATGGAAACGCGCTGTTTGTCACCCTGTTTATTTAGAGGCGGACAGCGGACTGTCAGCATCGCGGATACTGGGCTGTCAGCGTCGCGGATACTGGACTGTCAGCGTCGCGGATACTGGACTGTCAGCGTCGCGGATACTGGACTGTCAGCGTCGCGGATACTGGGCTGTCAGCGTCGCGGATACTGGACTGTCAGCGTCGCGGACAAAAACGCTGTTTTGTAGACAAAATACTACATCGGCAGTTGAAAAAGCATTATGGGGCTACGCGCGTTGCTCCCCCATGATTTCCGACTTTTGCAACTGGCTCGGATGGATAGGGACGTTCTTGAAACCAAGCTGACAGGCTCTCTTTCTCCTACTAGAGCTTGCTTTCTCCTATTTTGCATGGTAAAATAGGAGAAAGAAGGGAAGAATAGGGTAAACATGCGGGAGTTCGATTATACAAGCCTCAGGAACTGCGTGATAGATACGGAAATCCTTGG
>JAFTEK010000082.1 GCA_017453705.1 Treponema sp. | reverse complement strand
GTACTCGTACTCGGTCACGAGGCCGCCGGACTCTTCCCTTGTGATCCTTCCGTCCTCGTCGTAGAAGCTTGTCTCCTCGTCACCCAAGGCGGGTCTGTATGAGAAGCGCCGGGCCGCCGGGTCATGGGAGAAGGACATGACCTGCCCCTCCTCGTCCGTGACCGAGGCGACGCGGAGGCTCCCGTCAGCGCACTGTGCGCCAGCGCACTTTATGTATGCGTAGCGAATGGCCGAGCCGTCACTCTTGACTATCGCGGTGAGCTGGTTCTCTTCATCGTACTCGTAGCGGCTTGTGTCGCCGTCCGAGTCAGTGGCGGACGCAAGGCAATCTCCGTCATATTCGTACTTGACGCAGAGGCCGGTCTCCTCTCCGTCCTGCAGGAGCTGCATCTCCGCTATATGTCCGTCGTCATCGGTCTTTACCTTTATCGAGCAGCCGGCGGAGGAGATGATTTCTTCTATTATGCCGTCATCGCTTCTCTGTATCTTGACCTCGTTGCCGTTCCTGTCGGTCTCCCTCGCGAGCCTTCCATAGCTGTCGAAGCCCTGTGTACCTCCGTCAGGGTTTGTCAGGGTGTAGCCTCCGCCGGTCTCCGCGACTGACAGGAGCCGGGCGGCTCCCGTCCACTTGTAGCTTCCGGCCTCAGTCCTCTCGAACATGAGCGGGATGAGGCCGTCCTTCATGAGTATGTGCTTTCCGTCGCCACACCCGGCCAGCCCCTCCGCCCCGCCGTACATGACATGCCTGTTCAGCTCCAGGCTTTTCTCGCGCACGGTCTGGGCTTCCTCAAGCGGCCCCAACTCCGCCGACACGGTGGCGATTGCCGAGTCAGACTCGGACAGGGCGGCGGAGATGGCACCCTTCACCTCGTCGTATGAGTTGTCCAGCCCCTCTATCTGGGCTTTCTTGGCCTGTATTTCGGACAGTGCGGACTTGAGCCTGTTTATCTCCTCAGATCGGTCGGGGTCGAGTCCCCGTATGATGCGGGTGTCCAGGCTGGATGCCCATGAGCTTCCGAGAAGGCCGCCCTTGTCCGCGCAGGGGGCGTGGTGTCTTGTCACGGCGTAGATGCCGCCGAATGTCCCCATGCTTATGTCGGTGTTGGTCTGGCGGTTAAGCCCGGAGCTTTTTATGACCGGGTCGCTTTCAGTTTCCTCCGGCTGTACTGTCTCCGCAGGGTTGGCAGGCTCTGAGACCATGGGCATCTCCGCCTTCTGCGTTGTCGTCGTCCTGTTTTTCTGGGGAAAGTGCTTGTTCGCGGATTCTTTTATTTTGCCGACTGCTGTTGTAATTACGTCTGTCCATCTTGACTGGCCGCTGGACAGGTCGTCCCATACCCCTGAGAGGATGTTACTCACATCAGAGAGGAAGGCCTTGCAGGAGTTCAGTATGCTGCTTATCTTCGCGCCCCTGCCGCCGTCACCGCCGGAGCCATTGCCTGAGCCTCCGCCGCAGAATTCCCTATGTATCTCCTCTCCGTTCTCATAGGTGACATTATAGCTGCCTTCTGTCCTTGTACCTGTGAATCCGCCTGAGCCTTCTGCCATAATAACGTCTCCATTGTCGCTGCCTTTATAGCAGCCGATTCAAAATTTCTCCTTTATATTCTCTTTAAACAAATGGCTGGCACTTTGGTAACAGAGGCTCATAAGCAGTAAGGAAATCAATGGGGACCTCACATCACACGGCATTCCCTGCCGAGAAGCCTCGACAACTCATTCTGGACACACCAGATAGCTCTATCTGGTGACACCAGACAGCCCATTCTGCTGTCACACGATAGCCCTGTCTGGCATGAACAAGGAGGAGCTTGCCCAGTTCTGGGGGATAGCATATACCTTCTTGTGCTAAAGGTCTTTTTCTTCTATAATTTCCGGCATGAGTGAGAACTTTAGGGAGCTGTGGGGCGAGGCTCTCAGGCAGATAGGGGAAGAATACGTAAGCAAAGGGCAGGAAGGGGACTTCAAGCTCTGGTTCAACATGGAGTACGTCCGTGACGAAGGCAACAAGATAACGGTCAACGTTCCGTCCGCATTTTTCTGGGCACAGCAGGTAAGCAAGGGCTATGTCGCCAAGGTGGAAGAAAAGCTCAAGGAGCTGACCGGCCAGGAACTTGAGCTGGTGCACGTGGAAACAAACACCCCCGTGTCAAAAAGCGAGCCTGCCCCTCATCAGGCCCAAGTCGAGGGCGGAACACAGCCCGTCTCCCGGCCGATGGGGAACAAGGGCACGGACATCATAGCCCAGGCCAGGGCAGACTACAACTCAGGCCTTGAGACCAGCCAACATGTGGACACAGGACGCGGGAAACACCCCCTTCTCACCGAAGAATTCACATTCGAGAGCTTTGTGAAGGGCGACAACAACGACTACGCCTACTCATCATGCCTTGCCATAGCCCGCAACCCCGGACAGGCAAAGCTGTTCAACCCCCTGCTGCTCTATGGCGGAAGCGGACTTGGAAAAACCCACCTGATGCAGGCAGTAGGAAACTACATCTGGAGGAACAATCCCGAACCCCTTAAGATATGCTACACGACGACGGAAAACTTCATGAACGAGTTCAGCATGTCCCTGGCAAACAGCATCGTGGACAAGTTCACCAAGAAGTACCGCAGCTATGATGTGTTCCTGCTGGACGACATCCACTTTCTTCTGGGCAAGGAGCGGCTTCAGGAGGCGATATTCAACACATTTGATGCCCTGAAAAGCCACAACGCACAGATGATGTTCACCTGCGACCGGCCCCTCAACGAGCTTAAAGGGCTGGAGGAAAGGCTCAGGAGCAGGCTCGGAAGCGGAACCACCATAGACATGGCCCCGCCGCAGTTTGAGACCCGCTGTGCCATATTGCAGAAAAAGCTGGAGCTTATGGGCAAGGAGCTGCCGGAACAGGTCATAAGCTACATCGCCAAAAACGTGCAGTCCAACGTCCGTGACCTGGAAGGCTGCCTAAAGAAGGTAGTGGGCTATGCGGAGCTTACAGGCCAGACGCCCGACATAGCCAAGACCCAGAACCTGCTAAGGGACAACTTTGTGGAAGCCTCGATGGACTCCATATCTATGGACACCGTGCAGCGGGTCGTGGCGGAGCACTACAACATCTCGATTTCGGACATAAAGGGAAAGAAACGCAACAACAAGTACACCTTCCCCCGGCAGGTTGCAATATACATAGGAAGGGAACTGCTGGACTACTCCTTCCCTGAGCTGGGGGAAGAATTCGGCGGCCGCGACCACACGACGATGATGCACAGCTATGAGAAAATCTCTTCCATGCTCAAGATTGACTCATCGCTTGAGGTGACTATAAACATGCTCATCCGGGAAATAAAGGACTACAAGAAATAGACAGGCAGGGCAGCCTGCCCGCCGTCCTATTCCCCGAACTTCTGCCGGTACAGGCAGAGGGCTGCCGCCATAAGGGCATGGGGATAGTCCGGGCCGCCCATTTTCTCAAAGACTTCCTTCTTGCTTATCTTCATATAATTGACAAACTCATCGCTGTCCAAGTTCTGCTGCCCCGTAAGCGTAAGATTCTGTGCGCAGTAAAAGTACATGTGGTTGGAACAGAGCGCGGGGTTGGGGTTCACACGTCCAAGGTAGGTGAGTTTTCCGGCTTCCGCCCCGGTCTCCTCGCGCAACTCACGCCTGGCCCCGGCTTCCGGCTCCTCGCCCGGCTCTATCACGCCGCCGGGAAATTCTATGCTAAGCCCCTGCTCACCGTGCCGCCACTGCCTGACCATCAGAAAGCTGTCATCCACAACGGGTATGACGGCCACCCAGTCAGGAGCCTCGTTGACGATGAAACGCCCCTTCTGTCCGTCAGGGCCGGTGCTTTCCCTCTCAGTCACGGTCAGAACAGGGGTCTTGCATATCACCTTCCTGCCTTCCTCTTTCCAAACAAGCTTCTCGTCTGCCATAAGTCAGATGATAGCAGAGGCAGTTTCAAAAGTCCAGACGGACTTTTGAAACTGGACAAAATTCACCTCTTTTATTGTACATGCAAGATTAAACCTGTTCGGAAACCTCAGTTTACGAACAGGTTGCATTGAAATGCGATGTCCAAAATCGCGCTATTTCAGCGATTGGCCTTGCAAGCAAGGCTTGGACTCGACACCTGGGCGGAAACGTAGTTTCCGAACAGGTCCATTTTGCCACGCCCTTGAAGAATATGCAAATACGATGTAGGATAGAAAAGCACCATGAGCAAGATTCTTCTTTTTATCCCCATGTACAACTGCGAAAAGCAGATAACACGTGTCCTGGGGCAGCTGACCGCCGAAGTCTGCGCCCATCTCTCCGAGGTCATCATCGTGAACAACAGGAGCACGGACGGCGGAGAGGACGCAGTGCGCGGATATCTGGCGGAACACCAGCTGCCAATCCCTGTCAGCCTGCTCAGGAACAACGAGAACTACGGGCTGGGAGGCTCCCACAAAGTCGCTTTCAATTATGCCATGGAAGGCGGATTTGACTACCTGATAGTCCTGCATGGCGATGACCAGGGCGACATCTCCAACATACTGCCCCACTTGCAGAACCACGACTATGAGGGCTACGACTGCTTTTTGGGGGCACGGTTCATGAAAGGCTCCAAGCTGGAAGGATATTCCCTGTTCCGCACATTCGGGAACAGAGTCTATGACATCTTGTTCTCGATAGGAACCGGACAGGCCGTCTACGACCTTGGCTCCGGCCTTAACATGTACAAGGTGCAAGTCCTAAAGAGCCGTTTCTGGGAAAAGTACAAGGACAACCTGATGTTCAACTACTGCATGGTGCTCGGCTCGGCATTCTACAAGCACAAGGTCAAGTATTTCCCCATACTGTGGAGGGAGGACGACCAGGTGTCCAACGTCAAGATGATGAACCAGGCCATTGTCGTCCTTAAGATGCTCGGCTCATACGTGCTGAACAAGAAGAAGTTCGTTGAATCGGAGCACCGGGACAGGCCTGTGGAGCATTACAGCGCCCAGCCGGTGTTTGCGACCGGGAAATGAAGTACACCGCCATCCTTTTAGTGACGGCTTTTCTCGTTTACTCGCTAAAAGCCCTGCGCCTTTACTTCCTGCTGGTGGGCGAAGGCACGGCCCTTCCCAAGTATATATGCGTATTCTCCAGGACGACATTCGTAAACATCCTGCTGCCTTTCAAGCTGGGGGAGCTGTACAGGATATACAGCTTTGGCAATCTGACACGGAGCTTTATGAAAGGAGCCGCCGTCGTGCTGCTTGACCGCTTCATAGACCTGTGCTCGATACTCGCGATATTCATCTTTATGAAGCTGGCCCTGGGGATTGAATTTGAGGGAATCTTTTTCTTCCTCGCGGTTGCAAGCGTCTTTCTTATCCTGTCCTACCTGATACAGCCGGGTATGCTCAGCTTCTGGAACAGCTACTTCATGGAGTCCCGCGCGTCCGCCCGCCACCTCAAGGGGCTGGCGATAGTAAAAAGCCTGGGGGAAATGCGGGGAGAAGTCAAGGGGCTGCTGGAAGGCCGCTTCTTTTTGATTTTTACCCTGTCACTCCTGTCATGGCTTTTGGAAATCTCACCCCTGCTGATTTTCGGGGGCGGCCAGGAGCTGGCTTCCAAGCTCTATTTCGCAAGATATCTTTCGTCCACCCTGACAGGAAATGAGTTTGCCCCTCAGAGGGACTTTGCCCTGATGAGCCTGACATTCCTGGCGGCAGTGTACCTGCTCACCCAGATTATCATGCTGTCCGGCTGGCTGGCAGCAAGGAGGAATTCCGCCAATGCAAGATAAATTTCTGCTGGTCTACGATGACACCAACGAAAAGAGCGAAGTGATAAGGGATGTTATTGGCAGGAAGGGCTTTGGCGATGTCATCGTCAAAAAACGCAGGCTGGAATCCTATTTTGCAGATGAAATGAAAGCCCTCTTTCCCGATGCCGCCTTCATATACGTGAAATCCCCCTTTGAGCTGGCGGACTTCGCTGTATCCGTGGAAAACATGGGAGATGACACAAAAATCCTGCATTTCTTCTCCAGCTTCGTAATCTCAGAGCCCGGGAAAGCAGCCCTCTCTTTTAAAAAGCTGCCTTTCATCGAGAAGAACTACCGCGTCCTGTCCGGCGGCAGGCCTGCCCTGCTTATGTTCAATGGAACAAAGGCCTACGCCCGCTTCCTAAAGTCCGCCTATCAGGAGAAGTCCACGGTAGCGGCTTGCGAGGGGATAGAGGGCAGCTTCCAGATTGACGGACTTGTGGACATAGGCCGCATCTCAAACTTCATACAGGTCATCGCGGGCAACTTTGACGCGCGCTACTTCAATTCCCTGAAAGGAGACGAGTACACCCTCGTCAAAAGCTCCACGAACATAAAGAAAATAAAGGCTGAGTACAGCTTTTACCAGCTTTTGCCCGAAGACATGCGCTACTGGTTTGTCATGCCCTTCAATTACAGGGAAGAAAGAGACAAGGCCAGCTACACGATGGAGCGGCTGCACATGACCGACCTGGCAATAAAGTGGGTTCACGGCTCCATAGACGAGGGGGAGCTGGCCGACATACTGGACAAATACTTTTACTTCTTCAAGTGCAGGCACTCCAAACAAGTGACCGCGCAAGAATACGACAGGCTCTCCCGCTCGCTCTATGTCGACAAGGTGAAAT
>JAFTEK010000081.1 GCA_017453705.1 Treponema sp. | reverse complement strand
TGTAATGCGTGAGGCACACACTATACGAGGTGTGAGACACACACTATACGAGGTGTGAGACACACACTATACGAGGTGTGAGGCACACACTATACGAGGTGTGAGACACACACTATACGAGGTGTGAGGCACACATACTACGAGCTAACCGGCCTGTACCATTGGCGATGGACTTGAAAGAGCCTGTCTTTTCTGCTAGAATTCATCCCATGCTAGAGAAACTTACAGGAACGTTCAGCGACATAGTTCGGACGCTGAGCGGAAAATCCAAGATTACAGAAAAAAACATAGAGGAAAGCGTTGAGCAGATCAAGATGGCCCTGCTCGAAGCCGATGTAAACCTGCGCGTAGTCCGCCGCTTTGTCAATTCCACAATAGAAGAAGCCAAGGGCGACAAGGTTCTCAAATCCATAGACCCCGGCCAGCAGTTTGTCAAGATAATCCACGACAAACTCGTCGCAATGCTGGGAGACAGCAAAACTGACCTTTCCCTCAAAGGACCGGACACCCAGTCCGTCATTCTTATGCTGGGATTACAGGGCGCAGGAAAAACCACAGCCGCCCACAAACTGGCATACAGGCTGCAAAAGGAAGGCCGCCGCCCGCTTTTGGTGGCATGTGACCTGGTTCGCCCCGCCGCCGTGGAGCAGCTTTCAGTTCTGGGCGACAAGATTGGGGTTCCCGTCTACAAGGAAGAAGCTGCGACTGCCGCTGACGCGGTGAAGGTCGCAACGAATTCCATAGGATTTGCCAGGAAAAACGGCTACGACACCGTTATTGTCGATACAGCAGGCCGTTTGCAGATTGATTCTGACATGATGGCGGAGCTTGTCCAGATAAAAAAGGTCGTGGAGCCTATAGAGACCGTCCTTGTGGCGGACGCCATGACAGGACAAAACGCCGTGGACATAGCAAAGTCATTCGATGAGCAACTGGGACTCACAGGCGTAATCCTGACCAAGTTTGACTCCGACGCGCGCGGCGGAGCGGCCCTCTCGCTCAAGACTATCACCGGCAAGCCAATCCTCTTTATAGGAACAGGCGAGAAGACCGAGGACTTGGAGCCGTTCCACCCCGACCGCATAGCCAGCCGCATCCTGGGCATGGGTGATGTCGTGTCCCTCGTCGAGAAGGCACAGGAGACGGTGGATCAGGAAGAAGCCCTCAAGATGCAAAAGAAGATGGCCCGAAACGAGTTCACGCTTCAGGACATGCTGGATCAGCTTCAGTCAGTCAAAAAAATGGGCAGTATGCAGCAGATATTGGACATGATTCCGGGAATGGCAGGCCAGATAAGTGAGGATCAGATAGACAAAGCCGGGCTTAAAAAGCAGGAGGCGATAATCCAGAGCATGACCGCGAAGGAGAGGGCAAACCACCTGATTATAGGCCCCAGCCGCCGCAAAAGGATTGCAAAAGGCAGCGGAACGACGGTGCAGGATGTGAACAAGCTTATAAAGCAATTCGAGAAAACCAAGCTGACGATGAAAAAGCTGACACGCAACCGGGGAGCGCAGGCCAGGATGATGAACCAGCTTGGCGCAATGGGTGGAATGGACGGCATGATGGGAGGCGGAATGCCAGACCTGTCTTCCATGAAGCTGCCCAAGGGCTTTTCCATGCCCAAGGGCTTCAAATTCTAATCTCAGCCATGACAATACTCGAAGTCAGCCAATGTAAAAGGATGATTCTTGTCCTTTACATGATACAAGGCTGTCCTTCCTGTATAGCTTGCCCATAGCGAGAAAGTACTGGGCGGCCCTATGATATAGTCGCATCGGCTCATGACAAACTGATCGACATACCAGGGGCTGTCCGAGAGCCTGACGTTATCGCCTGAGATGGAAACGCTGTCGTTGCTGAAAATGAAGAAAGCACAGTCTTTTCCAAGTCCGTCGCGGACAAGCTCCCTCATCCTAGCCATAAAACCAGAATAATCAGCGTCTTGGTAGAAAAACCTTCCGCCTTCCCAGGTCTTGTAGTCCCCCCGCCTTATATGTACGGCAACCCTTGCATACTTGTCTCGGTCAATGGAAGAAAAATCCTTGTACAAGCCAGTATCTTCGTAGAACTCTGGGAGCAAGGTATACTTGCTGATAAAAAAATCCTGATATTTCTCAGTCAATTCCTTGACCTTGAAAAGCCAGCCTGTGACAAAATGCACTCCATGCCTTCCAAGCCTCCAGGCCATCTCCTTAAGATCCCCCTCCCCTTCCTCGAAGTTCATCGCATGAAAGAGATTCCGCCGCTCAAGGGCCGCATACAGGTGACACTCAAACTTATCAAAGGCTCCTGTCTTAAGCCCGTACAGAGGAGCCATGTCATACATACTGGGGTTCC
>JAFTEK010000080.1 GCA_017453705.1 Treponema sp. | reverse complement strand
GTATTCAGCTATTTGCTCTTCCGTAAGATTTGTCTTGTCCAAAAGCTCGCCTATCCACTGGTGGACGGCACTTATGTTCGTGGTCACTATTAGCGTATTGGTCTTAAGCATGGACATTATCTCCATGCCAACTATAGTTTTTCCTGCTCCGCACGGAAGGACTATAGTACCGAAGCCTGAGCCGCTTGACCTGTTGCCGACAAGAGCTTCTGCCGCTGCCTTTTGGTAGTCCCGGATTGTAAATGGCTTTCCCGACAGGCAGGTTTCCCTGAGCGTTATATCCAGCGGGCTGCCGTCTTTGAGGGGCACGTCATCTTTTACAGGCCAGCCCAGCTGAAGGAGTTTTTCCTTTACAATCCCCCTGTCCGTGAGCTTGAGTAAAAAACAAAACTTCCTTTCTTCCTCACTGAGCTTGTAGTTATCGGATTCCTCTTTGCTCATTGAGCACAGGCTTTCTGTCAGGAAATTCCTGGCAGTAGGACTTGCGGCTATCTCTTTGTATACTATGGCTGAGCTGGATACCAAGTAAAGCTGTTCTTCTTTTAGGCCTTCGTTCTGCACAGACGGGCCTGGAATCAGCCTGAGTTTGCCGAACCTACCCTCGGTTTCCCTAATCCATGCGGACACCGCCTGAGGAATCTCGTAGCGCGAGTATTCCGAAAGGACCTCGTTCACCATTTCGCTTGTGAACCCCGCGCTGGCTGCGTTCCATAGGGAGAGAGGGCTTATCCTGTAGGTGTGAAGGTGTTCCGGTGAGCTTACAAGCTCCGCGAACGGAATCAAGGCCGTTGCACATTCTTTTGCTTTCGCGGCATGGACATCGAGTAGCAGAGTCCTGTCTGACTGAATTATGAGCGGGTTGTCTCCCTGTGGCATAGCAGGAAATTATACAGGGGATATGGAAAAAATTCAAGGAATAGCTTGTGCTTTAGAGCTTCTCTGCGGCTGTTTCCCAGTCAGCGTTCAGGTGGTCAAGCTCTTCTTCCAGCGCGGAAATCTTCTTCTGGACTTCCTTGGCCTTCTCTCCGTTGGAGTAGACTTCCGGCAGGGAAAGGGATGCCTCAAGCTCCCCCTTCTTGGCCTCGGCCTCGGCTATGAGCTTTTCCAGACGGGAGACCTCCTTCTCAATCTTGCGCCGCTCGGCCTCCGCCTGTTTCTTCTTCTCCCATGCCTCTTTGCCGGAGCCTCCCTCATCGGCGGGGGATAAAGCCGTCCTCATAGATGCGGCAGCACCACTTGGGGCAGACGCAGAGACAGCCTTGCCTGTGCCGGAAGCCGTGGCAACTGGTACTTCCCCCGCGGCTTCCGCCTCAAGCCGCTCCATATAATACCTGTAGTCGCCGGGGAAAATCCTGTGACGACCGGGATGCAGCTCCAAAACGCGGGTAGCAAGGCTCTCTATGAATCCTCGGTCGTGGCTTACGAAGACGACTGTGCCGCCATAATCCTTGAGCGCGTCCAAGAGCACATCCTTGGAGTGCATGTCCAGGTGGTTCGTAGGCTCGTCAAGTATGAGCAGGTTCACCGGGCGGAGCAGCAGCTCCAGCAGGGCGATGCGGCTCTTCTCTCCGCCTGATAGCACGTCTATGCTCTTGAACACGTCATCGCCACGGAAGAGGAAGGAACCCAGCATATCCCTCAGCTTGGGTATGAGGGCAAGGGGTGCCTTGGACTCAAGCCTCTCAAGGATTGTCTCGCTCCCGGTTATTTTCTCCGCATTGTCCTGGCAGAAGTAGCCTACTGCAACATCAGTGCCCAGTTTTACTGTGCCTGAATAGTCTGTGTCTTCCCCTGCCAATATGCGCAGAAGGGTGGATTTTCCCGCTCCGTTGCGTCCGGCGACGACAAGCCGCTCGCCCCGTTCCACCACGATATCCAGTCCGTTTATGACCGCAGGGCCTCCGTAGCTCTTGGTCAGTCCCTTCAAGGTCAGAACCAGCTGGCCGGAATGGGGGGCTTCAGGGAAAGTGAAGTGTATTTTCTTGAGGTTCTCCGGTATCTCTATCTTGTTGGCAAGGAGCTTGTCCAGCATCTTCTGCCGTTCCTGTGCCTGTGCCGCCTTGGTCGCCTTGTATCCGAACCGCGTTATAAACTCCTCCAGATGGGCAATCTCTTCCTGCTGCTTCTTGTACTCGGCTGTGAGCGTCTCCAGCTCCTGGGCGCGGACTTCCTCATAGTGGCTGAAGTTGCCGGGGTAGCGGCGCAGCTGGCCTGCGAAAAGCTCGTAGACCTCGTTCACCGTATGATCCAGGAAGTAGCGGTCATGGCTTACCAAGAGGAATCCTCCTGCGAAGTCGGTAAGAAATCCTTCCAGCCAGTTTCTCGCCTCTATGTCAAGGTAGTTCGTAGGCTCGTCCAGTAGCAGTATGTCAGGCTCCGCCATGAGCGACTTGGCAAGGGCAATCCTCATCTGCCATCCGCCTGAGAATTCATCGGTCTGCTTTGCAAAGTCCTCCCTCACAAAGCCCAGTCCCAGAAGCACCTGCTCTGCCAGTGCAGTCCGCCTGTACCAGCCGGACTCGTCCAGCTTGGCAAGCAGCTCTGACTGCTCCACGGCCAGCTGTTTCGCCTTGCAAGGCTCGCTCTTCATCCTGTCGCCCAATGCGTCTATCTGCTGCTGCCACTCATAGCCGTAGGCAAAGGCCTTGTCAGCTTCTTCCATGAGAGTGCAGCCGGAGTGGACGAGACCGCTCTGGGGCAGATAGGAAATCCTCGCTCCCTTCTCGGCAACACGCTCTCCTGAGTCTGCCTTGACAAGTCCTGCCATCACCTTTATCAGCGTGGACTTGCCCGCGCCATTTGCTCCTGTGAGGGCAGCCTTGCTGCCCTTGTGCAGGTTTATGGAAGCATCCTTGAGGATGTCCCTGTCACCGAACGCAAGCGAAATCCTTGAAAACTGTACGAAAGACATAAGTTGTGACCCCTACTGGCTGTCGGACATTGCCGCTGCGTTTTGGAAGAACATGACAAGAGAGCTTGATGAAGCTGTCACTGAGCGGATTTTGCGGCCTGTGACGCTGTCCTCTTCTTCCCTTATCCTCGCGGGAGCCAGACGCAATCCTCCGGCCGCTTTCTTGTACAGGAGGTCAATCTCCTTGCCGTTCTTTTCAAATCGGAATGTCAGGACTCCATCCCAGTCTGCCTTTAGGGACTTGCCCAGGAAGTAGCGGGTATAAACTGTTCCGTCCTTGCCTGAATTCCGGCTGACGAGTGACGGCACGAGAAGGTCGTAGCCTGTCCAGCTGAACGCACCGCCGTCAGTCGTTGTGGTTGTGGAAGCCGTGCTTATTGAAAGAGTTCCGTAGGCGGAGCTGAAGAACTCCGGCCCGAACTTTGCGAGCTCGCTTATGACTGACAGCCGCCTTTCCTTCTCGCTCTTTACCAGGCTGGCTATGTCCGTGTCCGCACCAAGGGTGACAAATCCGAATGTACGGGGCTTGCCGCTTGTGTCCGTGTACTGCAGGAGTATGGAAGACTTGCCTTTCACCGTCACCTGAATCTGCGTCCCATTGAAGCGGTAGACCCCGCCACGCAGCTTGGTGACACCGGCATAGGGATAGGACTCGTCCACATTGAAGAGCTTGAGGATGACCTCGCCGGTGGAGCTTCCTGTGTCAAACCTGTAGTCCTCGTTAAAATAGTCCAGATCCAGCTCCTTGGATGAAATCATCTTCTGGTAATAGTCGGGATACCATACAGAAGAAAGGAGCAAATCCAGCTCGCCATCTTCCTCCTGCACCTGGGCTTCCTCCGCTCCGTCACCGTAGGAGCCGTCTGAATTCATCGTGAAAAGCCTTAGATTCTGCGAGAAGCACCAGCCCGCAGTGCCGCCCTTGGTGATGACTCGGAGCCACTCGCCCTTGAGCAGCTCCTTGCCGTTGGTGGGAATGACGCCATCCCCCTTGTAGAGGGTGCGGATTATCTCGTCCTGACGGAGCCGGTAGACCTGCTTGCTGCCGTTCTCCGGCGCCTCCCTTATGGGCAGGCCGTCCAGCACGCACTTGGCGTACTGGTGCTCGTAGTCCTTGTACTTGGCCGCCCGCTCAAGGGCCTTTTTCTTTGACATTGGGGTGGAGAGCGCGCTAAATGGAACTTCTATCTTCTCGACGGCATCCGTGTTGGGATTGTCAATCACATATTCCTGCAGTATGTTGGACTTGAGGTAAACAGGAACTATCGTTCCGTCCGCTATCCCGTGGTCAGCGATTGTCCACAGGACTACGCTGTATCCTATCACGCCCCTGCAGCCGGTCAGCGAAAGAGCCGCCGCCACGCACAGGGTCAGAAAAACTGCCTTGCAAAGCTTCATAACAGCCCCATCATAGCGTAAAAAGGGAAAAGTTTAAAGGGAGCTGCAGGATGGCAGACACCTTCCTGAGACCATCCTGTTCATGTTCTTTCTTGTCGCATTGTGCGTGAAGATTCCGTGCAGCTTGAAGCTGAAGAACCAGCCTTTCGTCGGTTTCCCGCAGGAAAGCCCTGTCACCAGATAGGGCTATCGTGTGCCACCAGATAGGGCTATCGTGAGATTCCGCATAGCGGAATCTCATAGGCTTTCCGCAGGAAAGCCCTGTCACCAGATAGGGCTATCGTGTGCCACCAGAATTTTAGAGCATTACGTCTTTTTTGTAGATTCCTCTGAACAAGTCGAAATTTGGGCTATTATGTCGCAGACTGCGGCTCTTGATTTTGCTCACGCACCCTGCTAGAATTACTCAGTCCACTGAGTAAATTTACTCAGTCCATTGAGTAAATTATATATTCCAGCGAGGAAGGGCTTATGGAAAGGTCAAAGTACATCTCGGAATTGACAAAGCGGGTCTCGGAGGGGCGCAAGTTCATACAGGTCGTGGCTGGAGCCAGGCAGGTCGGCAAGACCACGATAATCAACCAGTTCCTGGGCACCTACCCCCACGACTACATCTACGAGAGCGCGGATTCCGTGGCAGGCTCCTCCCAGGCGTGGATTGAGCAGGTCTGGAATTCCGCCCGGCTCAAGGTAAGGACCGGCAGCCCGGAAGTCCTGCTCGTCATTGATGAAGTCCAGAAGCTTTCCAACTGGAGCGAAATTGTCAAAAAGCTCTGGGACGAGGACAGCCGCTCCAAGGTGAACATCAAGTTAATACTGAGCGGCTCGTCGCGGCTTCTGATAAAAAAAGGCCTCACGGAATCCCTTCACGGCAGGTTCGAGCTTATCCAAATTCCCCACTGGAGCTTTCCAGAGATGAGGGAGGCGTTCGGCTTGAGCCTGGAGGAATACATCTACTTTGGCGGATATCCCGGTCCCGCCCAGCTTATAAAGGACGAGAAGCGGTGGAAGAGCTATATGCGTGAGTCTATAATCGAAACGAGCATATCCAAGGACATCCTCATGCTCACCACAATCACCAAGCCCGCCCTCCTGCGCCAGCTTTTTGAGCTGGGGGCGGTGTACAGCTCACAGATTCTCCCGTTCAACAAGATGCTTGGCTCTCTCACCGATGCGGGGAACACCGTCACCCTCTCGCATTATCTGGAGCTGCTTGACCAGACCCGGCTCCTGGGCGGGCTGCAAAAGTATTCTGGTTCAAGCCAGCGTTCCCGCGCCTCCAGCCCCAAGCTGCAGGT
>JAFTEK010000079.1 GCA_017453705.1 Treponema sp. | reverse complement strand
TGCAGGTACAGCTCGTAAAAGCCGTCCCTTTCCAGCATATTGGCGAATGACTGCCTTGCCACAGCGTTGAGGGGGTCAACTGAGAGTGCTTTCTGGTACTCGTATCTCTCGCTGGGGCCGTCGAAATTCCTTTTGAATTCCTTGGCTTTGTTTATGTGGAACGAAGCCCATTTTGCCCTGCGGGAATCTTCCACGGTCAGGTTGTCGTGGACGAGCTGCTCCAGGGCAAACCGCATGACCTCATCGTAGGGGTCTATGGAAAGACCTGTGGAGAACGTTGATATAGCCCCCTCGTTGTCATCCAGCCTTTTCTGTGAAAGCCCCTTGAGGTACCAGGCTCCCGTCAGCTTCCTGTCGCGGGAAATGCGGAAGTCACAGAGGTCTATGACCTCATTGTAGCGTTTCTGCTCATAAAGTATATTGGACAAAAGCTCATAGGCCCTGTCGTAGTTGGCGTTTATCTGGATTGCGCTTCTTACCATCCGCTCTGCTTCGGGGAGGTTCCCGCGTTTGGTGGCAAGGTATGAGGCCAGGTAGTAAACCTCCGGGTCTCCGTTGTGGTATTCTATGGCCTGCTTTACGTATTTCTCGGCAAGATCGTCCTTCCCTTCCTCCGCGCTTACCAGTGCCAGGCTGAGAAGAGCCTTGCGGTTCCTGTTATCGCGCTTGAGGGCATCCAGATATAGGTTCTCCGCTGAAGAGAGGCTTCCCCCGTAAAGCTTTAGCTCCGCAAGGCCGAACCTCGCGTCAATGTCGTTGGGGTATTTCTCAAGTATTCCGTTGAATGTCTGCCTGGCCTCGTCCATGCGGCCTAAGGATATAAGGGACATCCCCTTGAGGTTCTGTATCTCGCTCGTTCTTCTGGAGTAGCGCAGCGCGTTCTCAGCATACTCCACGGCCAGGTCATACTCTCCCAGGTTGTAGACGCAGACCGCCAGGTTGTACCATGCGTCCCCGTACTGGGGATTTAGCTGCAGGGCCTCCCTGTAGGACTCGACGGCCCTGTAGTAGTTACCGGCCTGCTGCTCGGCGTATGCGTCATCGTACAGGCGGCTCGCGCTCTTGCTCCTTGTCTGTGCTGTAAGGCTTGAAAGGCTTATGAGCGTGATAAAAAGGCAAAGTCCCCGTGAAATAGAAAAGCAGCTTTTCATTTTCCCCCCATTTTTTTTTATTCATCGGTATTTTTTTCCTGGACTTTATGGCATAACACCTTTATGACGTCAACCTTGTGGCCTTCCATCTCCTGCACGATGAAATCATAGTCCTTCCATGAGACTTTCTCGAACTTCACTGGAATTTTGCCGAACAGGTCAAACACAAAGCCGCCCAGCGTGTCAAAGTCATCTGTGGGAAAGCTTGCGCCTATTGTCTCGTTAAGGTCGTCAAGGTCTACGCGGGCATCACACAGCCATACATTGTCCCCAAGTGGCAGTATGTCTTCCCGCTCGTTGTCAAATTCGTCCTGTATGTCACCGACAATCTGCTCTATTATGTCTTCCATGCAGACTATGCCGCTTATTCCGCCATATTCATCGATGGCTATGGCTATATGGACGTGCCGCCTTTTGAATTCCCTGAGCAGGCTGTCTATCCTCTTGCTTTCCGGGACAAAGTACGCTTTCCGGATTATCCTCTCCAGATTTAAATCCTCATGCCGTGCGATTGCTGCTATCAAGTCCTTGACGTACAGCACGCCGACCACATTGTCTATGGAGCTTGAATAGACAGGAAAGCGGGAGTGGCCGCTCTCTGTTATCTTCTGGAGGAGTTCCTCGGCATCAGTTCCGACGGAAAGAAAGTCCACGTCTATCCGGGGAATCATCACTTCCTTAACCGTTGTCTGGGAGAGATCCTCGACTCCCTTTATCATGTCCTTCTTCTCTTCCGTAAGGAGCTTCTGCTGGGCGGCATCCTCGCTGGAGCCGCCGGACTGGTAGTCCTCCTCTTCTTTTTTTGCTTCCTTTTTAAATCCGAATAAGCCCATCGCTATATATCCTTATTAGAAAATAATCCTGTCATCTTTCAGCAGCTCCAGAATTTCCTTCTGTTTCCTGAGCATGTCACAGGAAGGCTCCACCCCCTGTATTACGTGTTCTTCCCCGTGGTCAAATCCGTTCAGGTGCAGCATACCGTGGACGAGCAGGCGTTTCAGCTCCTCGTCCTTGCTGACAGCAAAATAAGCCGCGTTTTTGGGCAGCGTCTCAAGGCT
>JAFTEK010000078.1 GCA_017453705.1 Treponema sp. | reverse complement strand
GCTGCAAGTCTGCTATTATTGTAGAAAGGTTTGCGTTTCCCGTCCTCTCGCCAAAGCCCAGCAAAACCCCCTGCACGTGTGCCGCTCCAGCTTCCACGGCCATAAGGGAGTTAGCGACCGCAAGCCCGGAGTCATTATGTGTATGTATGCCGATTATGGCGGCCTTGCCGAACTTTTTCACGACATCGCCAACTATCCTAGAACAGTCAGAGAGCATACAGCCACCTTTGGTCTCACACAGGCAGAGGACTGTAGCCCCTCCTTCAAGGGCTGCTTGAAGGGCTTGCATTGCGTAATCGGAGTTCTCCTTATAACCGGTGAAAAAATGCTCCGCATCGAACATCACGTTGCGTCCCCTCTTGCTCAGATATGCACAGGTATCGCGTATCATCTCAAGGTTCTGTTCCAGCGTGGCATGAAGAATTTCCGTCGCCTGGAAATCCCAGGTTTTGCCAAATATGACGACATCCTCGGTGTCAGCGGAAAGCAGGCTCTGCAAATTTGCATCCTCGGCACAGGATGAATCCTTGCGCCGGGTAGAGCCAAAAGCGACCAATCTGGAATGTCTTAGCTTAAGCTCCTTGGCCTTCTGGAAAAACTCCATATCCTTGGGATTGCTACCGGGATTGCCCGCCTCAATATATTTGACACCAAGTTCGTCAAGTGCCTGTACTATGTGGATTTTATCCTGGACCGAATAACTGACACCCTCACCCTGCGAACCATCGCGGAGAGTGGAATCCAAAAGCTCTATGTTCTTTGCGGAATTATCTGACATTCTGACATTCTATCGGAGATTATAGAAAAATTCAACAAGAGGCAAACAAGTGACAAACAAGTCACCAGGGCAACAAGTCATCGCCCCCCAGTCTGCACCGGAACAACAAGCCCTCAGTCCGCACCGTGCCCCGCTAAAAAAGCAGGCTGACCGGCTGTTCTGTGCCGGTAAAATTATGTGGCAATGCCCCGGAAGAAAGCCTGATGCTTACGCTTCCGTCTTTTATGAGGCAGTCCCCCTTCTGGAGAGACCCTGAGCCTTTTCCAAAGGAGATCTCCACATCATATTTTCCATCAGGAGGATAAACCTGACAACCAGTCAATCTGGCAGAGAGGCTGCAGCCCTCGTCATCAGCTTTGGCGGCCTGCCTGACAAAGTTTAGCGAGCGGCAGTCATACTCAAAAGGCCGGCCCAAAAGTTCTTTCGCCAGGGTAAAGTCAGCGGCAAGGACTGCTGATCTGACCCTGGATGAACTTGCCCGTCCATTTGCGACTTCAACATCATCTATTATATCAAAGGAAAAACCTGTCTTGCCTGCAAAACCAGCTATCTGCTCCTGGCCAAACGCCCCCTTCCATCCGCAGCGGAAATCACGTCCTTCCGCCAAATAAGTCATTCCACAAGATTCTGCCAAAACAGAAAAGAAGTCCACGCCCTCTGTCCGGGCAAACGTGGGGGAGAAATCGACCACAATGGCGAAAGCCACTCCTTTTGATTCCAGAAGCTCAAGTCTTTGCGACAAGCTCATCGCGGAGGGTACAAGAGTTCCGTCTTCTGCCCTAAAAGGATGGCGGAAAAGTACAATTCCCGGAACAAGTTTTTTTTGCGCAAGAACAGCATTCACAAGAGCAAGATGCCCCCTATGCAAGGCATCAAAACCTCCAACGCTTATGGCTGTCCCCTTCTCCTTCCATTCATGGGGAAATGACCCCTGCTGCAGGTCAGTCCAGCTGAATGTCCTTATGCTTCTTTTCTTCTTTGGAACAACAAACGAATACTCCAGTCGGCCGGAAGCTATCCTTGTGACACCGGCAAACTGACCGTCCGTATAGAACACAGAGCGTTCATCATAGGTCTGGCAGGCATTAAAGTCCCGTTCAACTCCTAAGTCCATCTCAAGAGGAACAAACATCCTGGAGCTAAGCGGACGGCCATTCAGATAAGCCTTCTCAAAAGAAGAATCCAGTTTCTCAGCCTTTAGCCCACATCTAAAAGAAAGCCGAGGAGTAAAAGAAAGCAAGTGGTTGCGTATGTCAGAAAAGACAGGCTCCCCATCCTTCTGGGGCTCAGAGCTTCCATTCCGCATTATTTTTTCTTTTCCCACCGCATTATCTATTGTAAAGTCATCCAGCATGGAAAAACACGCCGCATCCTCCAGGCTGAAAGGCCCCACTTGTGTGCGGCGAAGGGCTGACAGATGGGCGACAGTCCCGAACAAAGATGCCATGTCGCGGGCAAGGGCACGGATATAAGTTCCCTTGGAACACTCTACTTCCACAAGGGCATAGGAAAAAGCAGAGTCGCCGTCAGCGGCTTTATAGGAGAGAAGTTCATTCCTGTAGATAAAGACCTGCCGGGGCTGGAGCTTTACTTCCTCCCCACTGCGGGCGATGTCGCTTGCCCTTTTGCCGTCCACATGCAGAGCCGAAAAAACAGGCGGGATTTGGAGCTGCGCCCCAGTGAAACGGGAACAAGCGGCGCGGACTTCATCCTCTGAAAGAGGCCGCCCTGTCCCTGTAACACGACCAAAAGGATCCAGACTATCAGTCGCCTCCCCAAAGCAAATCACCGCAAGATATGTTTTCTTAAAGGCTGTAACATGTGAAACCAAATGTGTAAGGCTGCCCGAAAGAACAACGAGCAGGCCTTCCGCAAAGGAATCCAAGGTACCCGTGTGGCCTACCTTGTCAGTTCCAAGAGCCTTCTTAACGCTCCACAGGGAGGAAAAGCTGGTAAGCCCCGACCTCTTGGCATATAGGATTATGCCATTAGGACTGTCCTGACCCTTTTTCTTCTTAGCCATCAGATATTCAGTCCGCCAGATTGTCCTCTGGATTAGGTATACCAGAAGAGCCAGAAGCCTGTCTGCCAGCCTCTATTGCGGCGGACTCCTTCTCCAGCTCATTTAACCTTTGCACCATGTCATAGCCATCCCTCATGGAAAAGTCAGCTATGAACGTAAACTTAGGGAACTTGTATATACGGAGCTTACCGGCAATGGAGGACTGTATGAATCCAGCCGCACTCTGCAAGCCTTCCACCCCACGCTTCACAGAAGCCTCGTCCATGAAGGACGAGACGTAGACCTTGGCGTATGACAAATCCTTGGAAACTTCCACCCGATTTATAGACAGGAATTCACTTACCCTTGGGTCTTTGACTTCCCGCTTCATAATCATAGAAGAAATCTCCTTCCTGAGCTGCTCGCCCAGCTTAAGCAACCTGTACTGCCCCATTACTGACCGCCATTCTTGGCAGCGACAGATTCAGCTTCGGCCTTTGCCGCCTTTCCAGCTTCCTTAGCGGCCTTCTCTGCAAGCTGCTGCTCCTGCTTTTCTGCGAGAGCTTTTGCAGCCGCGGCTGCCTCTCGTTGAGCCTGCTGCCTCTCCATCTCGGCCCGCTCATCAACAAGCGTATCGCCAAGCTTTCTAGCAACCTCAACAAACTCGAATGCCTCTATCTGGTCGCCCACCTGGATATCCTGCCAGTTCTCGATTCCCAGTCCGCACTCAAAGCCCTCACGAACCTCTTTTGCATCCTCTTTGAACCTCTTAAGAGAACCGACCTTTCCTGTAAACTTAACAACACCATCACGTATGACGTTGACGCTGCTGTTCCGTTTGATAATTCCGCTCGTGACGTAACATCCGGCGATAAGGCCGATTTTCGGAACCTTGAATGTATTGCGAACATCAAGAGTTCCCGTTACCTCTTCCCTGGTATCGGGCTTGAGCATTCCTTCCATAGCCTGTT
>JAFTEK010000077.1 GCA_017453705.1 Treponema sp. | reverse complement strand
TCGCCTGCGCGAGCATGGCGGTTCCGGCCTGGGAAAGAACGTTGTCCTTGGTGAACTCGACCATCTGGGCGGCCATGTCGGTGTCGCGGATCCTGGACTCGCTGCTCTGAGTGTTCTCAGCGGCAACATCCAAGCCCTCAACAGTCTTCTCAAGGCGGTTCTGGTAGGCACCGAGGTCAGCACGCTGCTTGTTGATCTTCTTGATGGCCTCATCGAGAGTTCCGATGGCGCGGTTGGCGTTGTCGGGGGTCTCAAGGGTCATGATTTCCTCAGTTCCGACGTTGCGGATTCCGAGGGCGGCAGCGGTCATTGTTCCGATGTAAACCTGGGTCCTCTGATCCATGTTGGCACCGATGTGCAGCCACATAGAAGCGGTGGGCGTGTTCTCACCGGTAGCACGTGCAAAGCGTCCGGTCAGCATGTTCATGCCGTTGAACTGGGCGCAAGAAGCGATGCGATCAACCTCAGCGATGAGAGAAGAAACCTCGACCTGGATGTAGGTGCGATCCTCATCGGTGTAGATTCCGTTGCTTGACTGAACGGCAAGCTCGCGGAGGCGCTGGATGATGTCCTCGGTCTCCTGCAGGTAACCTTCCGTCGTCTGGATGAAGGAAATGCCGTTTGCAGCATTCCGTGAAGCCTGGTTCAGACCGCGGATCTGTGCACGCATTTTCTCAGAAACTGCAAGTCCGGAAGCATCATCGCCTGCGCGATTGATCTTCTCACCAGAAGAAAGCTTTTCGATGTTCTTCTGCTGCCTGACCTCAGTTATGCCCTCAGCCCTCTGAGCGAACATTGCGCTCATGTTGTGATTGATAACCATAGATTTATCTCCTCTTTATAAAAGATTCGGTTTAATAGCAAGCAAAAGAAAATCACTTGCTGTCCACCCCTACTTTCTTTTTCGGTATAGGGAATTTGACCTTTAGAAAAAAAATAAAAAATCAAGAAAAATTGTCTTTAGTATGTGAAATCTGCTATAATGAAAATATGTCTTCACTAAAAAAACTGCTGGAAGGCCTTGAGCTTAAGTACAGGCTTTATTCCATTCTTACGCCCGTTACTATGGTGGGTGAAGTTGCTATGGAGGTGATTATTCCCCTCCTTATGTCCAGAATCATTGACCTTGGAATCTCCGGGGGGGATTTGGCCTACGTCCTTAGGACAGGACTTGTGATGGTTTGCCTGTCCCTGGTCTCCCTTGCCTTTGGCTGTCTTGGCGCCAGGTTCGGGGCTGTGGCTTCCCTGGGCTTTTCCAGGAACCTCAGGCGGAATTTGTTCACTAGGTTGCAGGCCTTTTCGTTCGGCAACGTGGATCACTTTTCCACATCATCGCTAGTGACCCGCCTTACCACTGATGTCACGAATATCCAGAACACATATCAGATGCTTTTGCGTATTTGTTTCCGTGCGCCTATAATGCTGGTGTCCGGCACCTTCATGGCCTGCATGATAAACCTGCGCCTGTCCACTGTCTTCTTTGTCGCCATACCCATATTGGCCGTAGTGCTGGGCATTATAATCGCACTGAGCTATCCCCGCTTCCGAAAGATGCTCGCCCAGTATGATGACCTTAATGCCAAGGTTCAGGAAAACCTGATAGCAATCCGTGTGGTCAAGAGTTTTGTGCGTACCCCCTATGAATGTGAGAAATTCAACAATTCTGCTGACACTCTCAGAAGGCTTCAGGTCAGGGCTGAAAAGCTTGTCATATTGAACGGGCCTGTGATGCAGCTGCTCGTGTACTCCTGTATAATCGCCGCCCTCTTCTTTGGCGGCCGCATGATAGTGTTCGGCGACATGATGACCGGGCAGCTTATAAGCTTTATTACCTATATTACGCAGATACTGATGTCCTTGATGATATTGTCCATGATATTCGTCATGCTTGTGCTGTCAAGGGCGAGCATAAACCGGATTGTGGAGCTGTTGGACGAGAGACCTGAGATTACGGATTGTGACAGTCCTGATGCCGGCCTTGCGGAGTCAGTTCCTGACGGCTCTGTGGATTTCAAGGATGTGAGCTTTTCATATTCCAAGGATGCTGACAAGGCCGTGCTCAATGATGTCAGCCTGCATATTGACGCAGGGGCGGTCGTCGGCATAATCGGTGGAACAGGCTCTTCCAAGACTACGCTGGTTTCTCTTATTCCCCGCCTGTATGATGTTATGTCCGGCTCCGTCTCAGTCGGCGGAATAGATGTCAGGAACTACAGGCTCAAGGCTCTTCGCGATGATGTGTCGATGGTCTTGCAGAAGAATGTCCTTTTTTCCGGCACGATACGTGACAACCTAAAATGGGGCAATCCCCGGGCGAGCGACGAGGAAATCCGTGCGGCTTGCATTGCGTCCGACGCTGACGAGTTTGTGAGCAGCCTGCCAAAGGGCTATGACAGCGATTTGGGGCAGGGGGGCGTCAACTTGTCCGGCGGCCAGAAGCAGAGGCTTTGCATTGCACGTGCACTCCTCAAAAAGCCCAAGATTCTTATTCTGGATGACAGCACGAGTGCCGTTGACACGGCGACGGATGCCAGGATAAGGAAGGCGCTCAGGACTACCCTTCCGAATACGACCAAGATAATAATAGCCCAGAGAATCACATCGGTTCAGGATGCTGACATAATCTTTGTCATGGATGCAGGCAGGATAGTTGGCTTTGGAAGACACGAGGAGCTTCTGAAGAACAATGAGATATACCGGGAGGTCTATGACTCCCAGCAGTCACAGAACTAGGCCGGAGGAATTACTATGCCAAGAATGAATATGCGCGGAATGGCGAAGCCCAAGAATGTCGCCAATACAATAAAGAGGATTTTTAGATACCTTGGGATATACAAGCTCCAGCTTTTTTTCGTGATGCTGGCGGTGATTGTCAGTTCCGGGGCGACGGTCGCCTGCGACTCCATGCTAAAACCCGCTATAAACAATTACATCGTGCCCCTGTATCAAAGGGCTGCTGCTGGTGAGCAGATAGTATTCGCGGACTTTTATCCCTTTTTGCGCCTGATATTGCTGATGGCTGTCATATTCGTATGCGGGGCATTGGCCACATGGGTGAATTCCAGGCTCATGCTCCATGTCTCCACACAGACATTATATAGGATAAGGCGTGACCTCTTTGATGAGCTGGAGAGGCTGCCCATGAGGTACTACGATGCCCATACGCACGGGGAGCTTATGTCACTGTTCACCAACGACACGGATACCCTGCGTGACATGATGAGCCAGAGCCTTCCTCAGCTTTTTTCGAGCATAATAAGCGTCACGGCTGTTTTTGTAATGATGCTCATCACCAGCCCCATTCTTACGCTCCTGGTTATCGTCACGATAAGCCTCATGCTTTTCATTGTGGCTTGCGTGGGAAAGCGCAGTGCAGCGGCTTTCCGTGACCAACAGGCCGCCATAGGTAAGGTCAACGGCTATATAGAGGAGCTTATTGAGGGGCAGCGTGTGGTGAAGGTGTTTAACCATGAGGAAGCGGTGATAAAGGAGTTCTGCCGTAAAAATGACGAGCTGTGCGAGGCGGGAACCAGAGCCAACACCTATGCCAACATACTGGGGCCTTTCACTAACAACGTGGGGCACATACAGTATGCCCTTGTCTCTATTGCCGGGGCTGCCATGATAATAAGGGGTATGCTGGATTTAGGTTCTATCGCCGCGTTCTTGCAGTATACAAGGGCGTTTACCCGTCCTATCTCCATGATGAGCCAGCAGTTCAACGGCATACTGAACGCCCTTGCCGGAGCGGAGAGGATTTTTGCCTGCATAGACGAGGAGAATGAGCTGGATGAGGGAACGGTCACTTTGGTCAACGCGAGTGAAACCCTGCCTTCTGCTTCGGGCGACGGTAAAGTTCATTTGGTTCAGTCATACGCGCAGACCGGTGAGTGGGCTTGGAGAATTCACAAGGAAATGGCCGCTGATACGGACATGGATGTTACCCATGCTGACAGAGAGGAATTTGTTCTTCGCAGGTTGCAGGGAGATGTGGACTTCAAGGATGTGTCTTTCAGCTATGTGCCGGAGAAAGAAGTCCTGCATCATATTGACTTACATGCAAGGCCGGGCGAGAAAATCGCTCTTGTCGGCTCCACAGGCTCTGGAAAGACGACTATAACAAACCTGCTCACCCGCTTTTATGATATAGAAGACGGCAAGGGGCTGATAACATACGACGGTATACCCCTCAAGGACATCAAGAAGGATGACCTGCGGCATTCTCTCGGCATGGTTCTTCAGGACACGCATTTGTTCACAGGCAGCATACGCGACAATATCCGCTACGGCAACCTGGAGGCGAGCGAGTCACAGATTGTGGCGGCGGCAAAGCTTGCCAACGCGGACTATTTTATCCGCCATTTGGAGAAAGGCTATGACACTGTAATCTCCGGTGACGGGGGCAACTTGAGCCAGGGGCAGAGGCAGCTGCTTGCGATTGCACGTGCGGCCGTGGCCGACCCGCCTGTGTTGATTCTGGACGAGGCTACCAGCTCCATAGATACCCGCACGGAAGCCCTTATAGAGAAGGGAATGGACTCGCTGATGGAAGGGCGCACCGTATTTGTCATTGCCCACAGGCTTTCCACTGTCCGCAATGCGAATGAGATAATTGTTCTGGAAAAAGGAACGATTATCGAGAGGGGCAACCATGACAGCCTTATGGCAAAGAAAGGCCGCTACTACGACCTGTATACAGGCGCGTTTGAGCTGTCATAATTCCGCCTTGCCATAATTCCGGGTTGCCATAATTCCTGACGCGGGTTAGTTATGCGTACCTAGATGCGGTTGCAAAAGTCTGGACGTGCTTTTGCAACAGGCTTCCTAGTTCTTTCGCCTTACGACAAATTCCAGCTTGGGCTGGGATTTGCGGGCTTCGTCCAGCCTTTCGTATTTCCTCTGCATCTCCTCCTGGACGCTTACAGGCGTTTCCCCTTGAGGGGTCTTTACCTCTTTCCAGCCGCCGTCCTTGCACAGGCAGTGCCGGTGCGTGTTGTCACGGAAATACAGCTCCAGTTCCTCTTTTACGGTCTTGAAGGCTTCTTTGTCCAGCACGGGGAACATCAGTTCTATCCTCTTGTCCAGGTTGCGTACCATCCAGTCCGCGCTGCTTAGATACAGTTCCTCGCTGCCGCCGTTCTTGAAGTAGAACACGCGGGAATGTTCCAGGTATCGCCCCACTACGCTTGATACCTCTATGTTCTCGCTCATACCCTTGACACCGGGGATAAGCGTACAGATACCACGTATGTTCAGCATGACACGGACACCTGCCCTGCTAGCCTTGTAAAGCTCCTCGATTATCTCATCGTGGCACAGGCTGTTCATCTTTGCCATTATGAGGCCAGGGTTGTCAGGGCTGCTCCAGCTTATCTCACGCTCTATCATTTCTATAAGGCGGCTTTTTATGCTGACCGGTGCCATGTATAGGGAGTGCATGGACTGAACTATGCTGTAGCCTGATACCACGTTAAAGAAGAGGGTTGCGTCCAGGGCTATGTCGGGATTACTCGTGAATATGGAGAAGTCCTGATACAGGCGGGCGGTCTTTGGGTTGTAGTTGCCTGTGCTCAGGTGCACGTAGCGGCGGATTCCGTCACTCTCCTTGCGGATTATAAGGCAGATTTTGGCGTGAACCTTTAGGTTGACCATGCCGTATATGACCGTGGCACCTGCGTCTTCTAGCTCCTGTGCCCATGATATGTTGCGCTGCTCGTCAAAGCGGGCCTTTAGCTCCACGAATACCGTGACTGACTTTCCGTTTACGGATGCCCGCTTGAGGGCCTGTACTATGGGGGAGTTGCTGCCGGTGCGGTACAGGGTCATCTTTATTGCCAGGACTTCGGAGTCTACGGAAGCATCCTGTATCAGCTTTACGACGGGATCATAGCTTTCGTAAGGAACGTTGAGCAGTACATCCTTCTGGCGCAGGGTGTTCCAGTAGCTGCCGTCTTCCGGCAGTTCCGCGGGGTAAAAGTGCGGCCAGTTAGGATAGGAAAGCCTCGCGGCCTCGTCTCCTTCAGAAATCTCCATGAGGGAGCCCGGCTCAATGATTCCGTCCACCCTGTAGATATCCTTGTCCTCCAGGGCAAGCTTTTCTTTTATGGCGGACAGGAGCTTTTTGCTGCCGCTGTCAGCCCACAGGCAGACAGGGAATGAGGACTGCCTTTTGACAAGGACTTCTTTCATTGCCTGTATGAACTGGTCGCCCGCTTCCTCGTCCACTGCAAAGTCAGCGTCACGTGCCAGCTCAAATACCATGGATTCTTTGACGTTGTATCCGGGAAAAAGTTCTCTTCCGAATAAGGTGACGATATCATCCACCAGCGAGAAGCGCTTTGTACCGTCCTCGCTGGGCAGGTAAAGCACCCTCGGCAGGCTGGAAGGTATAGGAACGAGCGCTATCAGGTCGGAGTCCGACTTGGGGAGCAATCCTGTCTCCTTGCGGTGGACTCCCGGCATTTTGTCCAAAAGGAAGGCGACATGTAGCCTCATGCTGCCTATATGGGGGAACTCCTCCAAGTCAGTCCTGAGCGGGGTGAGGAGGGGAAAAAGGTCGTGGTGGAAAAAGCCTTCCGCATAGTTTTTCTGGGCTGTGGAAAAATCCTTGGGGCGGACGTAGACAAGCCCTTCTTTTGCCAGTGCCGGAAGGATGTCTCCCATAAGACACTTGTATTGTTTTTCCACAAGCTCGTGGCTTCTCTTGGAAATCTTTTCCAGACATTCCTTGGCGGTAAGGCCGCTGGAGTCCTTTTGCCTGGGGTTGACGCTTGCTTCCCTCTTGAGGGAGGCGACACGCACTTGGAAGAACTCTCCAAAGTTGCTGGAGACAATTCCCAGAAAGTTAAGCCTCTCAAGGAGCGGGTTGTCCTTCCTTAAGGCTTCGCTTAGGACACGGGCATTGAATTCCAGCCAGCTCAGCTCCCTGTTGAAATATCGTCCTTTCTCTTTGTTTTCTGCCATATCTAGCACCTCCCTTAAACCAAGACGACCTTGTAGCCGAATACGTCCTCAAACAGGTCAGACTTTTCCTGCAGTGCCAGCCTCTCCAGCCCCATGTGATCGTGTCCTTTTATCCTGAATGTGATGCTGTCCTTGGAGAATGATATGCTGAAGTCCTTGATCCTCTGCCTGTGGCTGCGGTCAAAGGAGTCCGCCACCCTAAGTATGGAGCAGAGCTTCAGTATCGTAAGGCGGCTGGCACGCGGGAGCATCTTTACTTCCGCCTCGTTTTGCGGGGAAACCTTTCCCTTGTGGTAAAGGGAGATAAGGGCGACAAGGTTCATCTCGTCTGCCCCTAGCCCGAATATCTCACTGTGCCTGATGATGTAATAGGAGTGCAGGTTGTGGTCTTCCGGCCTGATGAACATACCGATGTCGTGCAGCAGGGCTGAGACTTCCAGCAGCATCCTGGCGTGGGCATCCAGCCCCAGTTCTCCTTCCATCGCGTCGAATATCCTGCAGCTTACCTTGCGGACGTACTCGGTGTGCTTCTCGTCCCCCTTGTATTTCCTGAGCAGGGTTCTTGCGCTGGCGACAATCTGCTCAGAGAACTCATCGCGCAGTCCCCCGTCGCCATCCTGGGTGCCTGCTATAAGCGCGCCTTCCCGTATGGATGTCTCAGGAACCACTATTGTCTTTACGTTTGTCAGTGAGATGAACTGCCTGTAGGTGAGCAATGAGATGCGGAATGTCTTGGCCTCGTTATAGCTCATCTTGAATCTGGCGACACATTCTTCCTCGGAATAGTGCACCACCTCGTCAACGAATTTGTCAAAGCTGTCCCTGTCTATTTCCCAGAGGAATGTGGACACGGAATAACCTGCGAAAATCGCGGCAATCTGCATGTCCTTGCCCAGTGCGATGAACTGCTGAACTTTGTCCAAGTTCATCTCGGCGTTGAGCGTCGCGCGGGTGTTGCTGATGAACTCGGTGACAAAGCGTATGGCGTCGTCAGTGTTGCCTGTCATAGAGTGAATCTGCTGGCCGATTATAACCGTACCCAGCCTGAGCGAGTGCGCACCAACGATGCTTCCCTTTTCCATGAGCATCATCTCGGTCGCCCCGCCGGAAACGTCAAGGATGATAGAATTGCTCTGCCTGACCGAAAAGCTTTCTTCTTTCAGGCACTCGGTCACGGCAATGTACATAAGGCGGTTCTCTTCTATTCCGTCTATGACACGGACGGTAAAGCCGGTCTTTATGTTTATCCTGTCCACAAAGGGGTCACGGTTCAGGGCTTCACGGACTGCTGTTGTACCCAGGACAAGGGTTTCTTCTCTGGTAAGCCCCCATGCGGAAAGCTGCTCCCCAAAGCGGTTCAGTATGCGCTGGGCGTTGAGCAGGGTGTCACGGCTGATGTAGCGTGAGGTGAAGACATCCCGGCCTATGTTGGCAGGGAATTCCGATCTGTCCAGTATGTTGCGCTTTTTGTCATCGGTCATCTCGGCGACGAGCATACGGATGCCCGTGGAGCCAATTTCTATGACAGCCTTTATGCTACTCATATCTTACTTTTTGTTCCCCTTGCTACATTCAGTGCAGCCTGTGACGACCACGTGCTTTTTTCCGTCCTCGTAATTGAACAGGCGGGCGTTGAGATGCCCTTCCTTGAGAGGAACCTCTTTTCCGCAGACCGGGCACTTGCGCTTTAGTCCGGGTTCCGGCCTGGGAAAGCAGTGGGGGCATCCGTCTATCGTGCACAGCTGGTCTGGCACGTTCATGGGTCTGTATACTTTGCTGATGATGTCCTCTCCTTTGGCAAGCGGGCTGGAGCAGAGGGGGCAGCTTACGAGAAGACCCCTGGATTCCGCCTTTTTCTGGGCTTCGTCATTTGCCTTTTTGAGGGCGTTTTTTTTGTCCTCCCTGTCGGAGCTTACGATGAAGCGAAGCATAAAGAAGATGAAGAGAGCCAGGCCTAAAAGGACGAGATATTCCATTGCTTCCATTATAGTCTAGCGGCGGATAAACTTCAAGGAAGTTTTTGGCTTAAACTTCTTGCAAGCAAGGGCGTTTTATATTATTATCCCTTTCAATGCAGTGGTTCCAGCTGTCATAATTTTATGATAAGGCGGTAATGCTTTGTACAATCGCGCTGACTTTGTATCTGATTTTGACTGGGAGGCTTTCCAGAAATTTTCAAAGGATTTGCAGACCCCCAACATCGTCATCAACTTGCACCAGGTCAAGCACAACTACATAAAGCTAAAGGATTCCTTCCCTTATGCTCAGATTTATTATGCGGTGAAGGCTAATCCGGGCGAGAAAATCATCAAAATGCTTGCGGACATGGGCTCCAACTTTGACATTGCTTCCCGCTACGAGCTGGACGAGGTTCTTTCGCTGGGTGTTTCCCCCGACCGCCTGTCCTACGGCAACACGATAAAGAAGGCGAGCGACATAGCCTATTTCTACGAGAAGGGCGTCCGCATGTTCGCCACGGACAGCAAGGAAGATTTAAAGAACATTGCTGAATTTGCCCCCAAGAGCCGGGTCTACGTCCGTATGCTCATAGAAAGCACCAGCACCGCGGACTGGCCGCTCAGCCGCAAGTTCGGCTGCCACCCCGACATGGCCTATGACCTCATCGTTCAGGCGCGGGACATGGGGCTGACCCCCTACGGCGTGAGCTTCCACGTGGGCAGCCAGCAGCGCGATATAGGAATTTGGAACGATGCCATTGCAAAGAGCCTGTACCTTTTCTCTTCATTGGAAGAGGAGGAGGGTATCCGCCTTTCCATGATAAACATGGGGGGCGGCTTCCCTGCCCACTATGTAAGCCCTGCCAACGAGCTTGGGACCTACGCCTCCGAGATAACCCGCTACCTTCGCGAGGACTTCGGGGACGACATGCCCCAGATAATCCTTGAGCCGGGAAGGTCTCTCGTGGGAGACTGCGGCATCCTGACCAGCGAGGTCATCCTCATCAGCCGCAAGAACAACACCGCCCTCCAGCGATGGGTCTACGTGGACGCTGGCAAATTCAACGGCCTTGTGGAAACTATGGGTGAGTCCATCAAGTATCCGGTCATCAGCTCCAAGGATGCGCCTGATGCCAAGGAGGGGGAGGTAATCCTCGCCGGCCCCACCTGTGACAGCGCGGATATAATGTACGAGGACTTTAAGTACCGGCTTCCCGTGAACCTAAAGGCGGGTGACAGGCTCTACTGGCTTTCCACAGGGGCATATACTTCTACTTACGCCAGCGTCGCCTTCAATGGCTTTCCGCCCATTAAGACATACTACATGGACTAAGAGGCAAGGGGACTCTTGGAATGGTCAGTTTCCATGCTGATGACTTTGCCCTTGCCCTGTCATCATCAAAAGACATTATAAGCCTCTGTCAGCAGGGCAATGTGGACTCACTGAGCGTTATATGCAATATATCATGCTTTGGTGAGTGCGTTGACCTGTACAAGGAAGCCATTCCGTCTTTTCCCATAAAGCCAAAAGTCTCCGTTCATCTAAACGTCATGGAAGGCCGCCCCGTAAGTTTACCCGAACAGGTAAAAAATCTGGTGGACGGCAGGGGGCTTTTTTGTGTCTCATGGGCTTCCTTATTCATTGATTCTTTCCTGCCCTGGAAGAGGGGGCGGATTCGCAGGCAGCTGGCCGTGGAAATCGAGGCCCAGGTTCGCCGCTGCCTGGACGCGGGAATCATTGATAAAACGGCCGTCAGCTTGGACAGCCACCAGCATCCCCATCATATCCCGGTATTCTTTGATGCGCTGATGGACGCGGTGGCTAGTTTGCAAAAGGACGGCTGCCGCATTTCTTGCATCAGGAACTCGGAAGACCCCCTTTTCCCGTATCTGAGCACGCCCAAAATCTACGCCCATATAAAGCTTGCGAATATCATAAAGTGCCTAGTCCTTAACTTTCTTTCGCACAGGGTCAAGCGGCATCTTAAAAAACTGGGCATAAGGCCTACATATCTTTCTGGTGTTTTCTTTACCGGTGCCATGACGGAAGGGAACCTGAGGCCTGTCCTGCCCAAGCTTATGGCTCTGGCAGAACGCAAGGGGCGACCCCTTGTGCTTTTGTTCCACCCCGGACAGGTGCCGCAGGAAGAAATAGCCTCTCGCGACGAATACCAGAAGCCGGGCTTTGTGGAAGCCAGCTGTTCCCCTGACCGCGCGGAAGAATGTAAGTCAATGGCGGTGCTCAAAGAAGAGTTCGCTAATTCAACTGGTAAGGAATATCCAGGTTGAACTGCTTTTCGCCCCCTATCGTTGAAGGCGGCCCGTGCCCCGGCATCAGTACGGTGGCATCCGCCTGGGAGTAAATCTTTTCTATTATATTGTCCATCAAAAGCCTGTTGGAATACTTGCTTGTCGTCTCCCCGATGATTCCAGATGTAAGCGTGTCGCCTGTGAAAAGGACATTGCCTATCCTGTACACCATGCTGTCCGAGCTGTGCCCTGGAACGGAGTAATACTTAACGTTGAGCCCCGCCACTTCCATTTCGCCGTTGCCCCTCAGGACGACGGACTTTCCCCCTCCAACATCATAGTCTGCGGCATAGACGTAAGGGGAATAAATCTTCTTTAGGGTGGAAAGCCCCTTTACGTGGTTAGTGTGGTTGTGGGTAATAAGAACCGCGGTCAGCTCATAACGCCCCCGCTCAATCTGGTTTATTATCTCGCTGCTTATTTTGCCGGGGTCTATGATGAGGGCTTCCATAACCTTGGGGTCATCGTTCACGACCACATAGCAGTTGGTAAAACCTTCCAGACACAGGTTGAAGTAGATTTTCATAGACCCCTCTTTCGCTCAAGCCCGTCATCCAGCATACCGTCGGCATCTCCCATAAGCCCGCCCTTGTCGCGGTCAAACAAGGCTTCACCTGTGTTGGACATCTTGAAGGACACACCGTCCCTTACAGACCCGTAGAACACGGCTTTTTTCATGTTGCAGTTCATCATCGAGGTGTTTATGAGAACTGCCTTTATGAACCGGGTGTTGTACAGGTCGCTGTCATCAAAACTGCATTGGTAGGCGGTGACTCCGTTAAAGTTGTTGTGGATAAAGTCACTGCCTGTAAAAAGGGCGTGGACGAGCTTGGCACCTGACAGGGATGAGAACTGTATGTTGCATCCAATCAAATTGCAGTCGGTCATGGTGGAAAAATCGAACATGCACATACGTATGCGGAGGGAATTTGCGTTCACGTTTGTGAAAGTGCAGTGCTGCATATTGCAACCGTAGAATTTTTTCCCGCTCAAGTCCATGTCTGTTACCGTAAGGCCGGGCGCGTTAAGTCCTACTATCTTGTCATGGGTCATTATGTATTCATGGAGCTTATCGCGCATCTCCTGAAGGTTCTTCTGGTGCTCCAGACAGTAGCCGGGGACATCGGCAAGTTCCCCCTTGTCGTCAAAGGATGATATTGCCAGCTTTTTGCAGCCTGGATACAGGCAGGGGTTGTAGAGGTACATGCCCATACTGTAAGCTATTGAAAACATTTAGTCAAATGGGATAGAATGTGGCAATGTCTTTTTCCTCCCCTTCAGACATTCTTCAAGTAGCATACGCCTCCGATGAAAATTACGTTCCCGTGATGGGTGTCTCGATTATGTCCCTGCTGGACAAAAACCGGGGCTTTAAGGAAATACATATATACGTCTTGGACGACGGCATAAGTGCAGCTAGCAGGGCAATCTTGGAGAATCTTGTTGGCTCGTATGGGGAAAAGCGGGAAGTCAGCTTTATTCCTGCGGCTCCCCTCTTGGAGTCCGTGGGGGACAGGATCAAAAGCTACGGCTGCGTACCCAATGGCAAGACCACTTTTGCAAGGCTTTTTCTGTCAGACTTGCTTCCTGATATGCAGGGAAGGCTCCTCTACATAGACTGTGACACGCTGGTGTGTGACAGCCTGACAGCCCTGCTGCATTTAGAAATGCAAGGGCGTTGCATTGGG
>JAFTEK010000076.1 GCA_017453705.1 Treponema sp. | reverse complement strand
TGTAAGCATGGGGATTATAATCTAAAAATATCCCCTCTCACCTCAACAACTCCTCGTCCAGGAGGGACTGCTCAACGCCGATATACTGTATCCCGTTGTCATCCTGCCAGGGTTCGATATCGCCTTTTACGACGACTATCTTTCTGAAGGAGTCGTTTATGCGGCTCAGGGAGTTCGTTTCCTGTGCGCGTTTTTCCGCATCGTCTATGGACAATGCGGACTTGATGTAAAATCGCTTGTCGCCCCAGTTCGCCACAAAGTCCACCGCAAGGTAATTTCGCTTGCTTCTGCCGGACTCGTCCCTGGAATTCTGTTCCACAACCCCGACGTCAACGTCAAATCCGCGGATTTTCAGCTCGTTTAAAATGACGTTCCCCATTATGTGATTCTCTAGGCCGACATCCACAAAGTAGTATTTCAGGGGCGTGCTGATGTACTTTTTGCCCTTATGTTATAGCGGACCGCGCTGTCTATCAGAAAGGCATCCTTGAAATAGTCCAGGTACAGGCTTATCGTGTTTGCGGATATCGGCCTGTGCTTTACGCTGGCAAAGGTGTTTGAAAGGTTGAGCGGGTTCGTGAGCGAGCCGACGGAAGACGAGATTACGTTCAGGAGTTCCTCCAAATCAGAACTTTCCTTTACTATTCTTAAAATTTTTGCGTATTTGCGCTTTTTTTATAGTTCATACGTTTTTCCTCAGTTCCCCAGGCAGGTGACAGGTACAATCAGAATGCCGTCTTCCCGTTTGTATGCGTAATCTCCTACTGCGGTAAGTATCATCTTAAAGCTGGGAGATTTCATTTTATCTGTATCCAGATTCTTCTCTAATCTTTTCAGGGTCTTTGCCCCTTCTTCGATAAGGCTGTCCCCTCCAAGCTTTATTTCAACTAGGCCGTAGCGCCCGTTCCTTAGATGGACAACCGCATCGCATTCAAGGTTGTTCCTGTCCCGGTAGTGATACACCTGACCGTCGATTTCCTGTGCATAGACACGCAAGTCCCTGATGCAGAGGTTCTCAAAAAGAAAGCCCATCGTCTGCAGGTCATTAAGCAAATCATCTGGTCCCAGTCCAAGGCTCGCAGTTGCTATGGAAGGGTCAACGAAATACCGCGTGTCCGTGGTACGGATTGAGGCCTTTGAACGGAGGTTTGGATTCCAAGCAGGAGCATCTTCTATTACAAAGATTTTTTTCAGCGCATTAATGTAGTCGTACAGTGTCTCTATGCTGAAGCTTTCAATGTCGTTGCTGATGGCATCTTTCCGCAGTTCCTCATATTTTATCTGAGTACCAATGTTCCGTGAGTAGGAATACATCAGCCTCTTTGCCCTTTCTGCATTGCGTTCTTTGTTATCAACCCTGGAAACGTCGGAATTCACAACACCATTATAATAGTCAACTGCTTGGCGCAGTGCAATCTTCTCCGAGGCCCCAAGAACTTTTGGCCAGCCGCCACGGCAAATAAGGTACGCAATTCGTTTGAGGTCGCTTTCATTGGTCACGGCGATGCCATTGTCATCTTGAAAGAGTTTTTGCAAGGAAACTTTTCCCGTAGAGTCCCCTGTCTCTAAAAGGGTCATCGGCCTCATCAACAGCCTTGCTATGCGCCCTGTTCCCGAATGGGAGATTTCATCAAATGAAGCAGGTACCGCTGAGCCTGTAAGGATAAACTGATTGAACACATTCCGTTTGTCAACTTCAAAACGAACTGCATCCCAAAGTTTTGGGGCAAGCTGCCACTCGTCAATGAGGCGGGGAGTTTTTCCTTCCAGCAGAAGCGATGGATTTAGATTTGCAAGCTGCAGATTCTGCGCCTTTTTTGCCGGATCCTGCATGTAGAGCTGGCTGTTCGAGATTTGCTCGGCAGTGGTCGTCTTTCCGCACCATTTGGCTCCTTCCACCAAAACGGCGCCTTTCGCTTCGAGCATGTCCTTTAGAATTGAATCTGCAAGCCGCTTGCAATAATCCATGCTATTATTCTATCCTGAAATACAGGGGTTGTCAATTTTTTGATACAGACTTTGGCGTATTTTCAATACAGACTTTGGCAGGAATACTTCGTTGTGTCCCCCTCTACCTCAACCACGCCTCGCGCCTCTCAGTACAAGGGATTTTCTCAGCCTGCCGCATCCGCCGGCTTTACGCCCGGCAACAGGAACTGACGAACAAGGCCCCCGCTGCGGCGGCTTTTCCCCGTTCCCGTTTCCCGCTATAATCACGGTATGGACACGCTTTCGCCGGAAGACAGGCACAGGAACATGGCGCTCATCCGCTCAAAGGACACGAAGCCGGAAAAGAAGATCCGCTCAGCCCTGTTCCGGGCGGGCTTCCGCTACCGCATCTGCGACAGGCGCTATCCCGGCAAGCCGGACCTCGTATTTCCGCGCTACTATGCGGTCGTCTTCATAAACGGTTGCTTCTGGCATGCCCATGAAAACTGCCGCTACTTTGTCTTCCCCAAATCGAACCGCGAGTTCTGGCAGAAAAAGTTTACCGCAAACAGGGAGCGCGACGAGCGGACCATCAGATTCTATCAGGAGCAGTGCTGGCGAATCTGCATCGTATGGGAATGTGCCATACGCGGGAAGCACGGCCGGGCAAAGATTGAGCACGTCACGAATCAGATCATTGCATGGCTTGAAACGGCAGAAGAACCGCTGCTGGTGATTACGGGACAGGGAGCAGTTTGACAGGAAAGAACCGGACACAAAAAACTCCAGCTTTCGCTGGAGTTTTTCTGGGCCATGCGTCGCTGACGCTCCGCTTGGCCTATAGGTAAGATTTACGTGTGCGCTTTCGCGCTCTGGGCCATCTAAGACTTGAACTTAGGACCAAAGGATTATGAGTCCTCTGCTCTAACCGACTGAGCTAATGGCCCGCGTAAGGAGACTTTATTCTACCAAAAAAAGCGCACAAAGGTCAACACCCCCGCCGGAGCGTGCA
>JAFTEK010000010.1 GCA_017453705.1 Treponema sp. | reverse complement strand
TACATAGCCCGGCGCATAAAGAAGTTCTGGGGGCGGGATGCTGTCATTGTCAATCCTCCTGTGAATACCAGGTCTCTGACCCCGAGTGGAAAAAGTCACGAGGGCTTTTACCTTGCGTTCAGCAGGATGGTCTCTTACAAGAGGCTGGATCTTGCCATTCAAGCATGTGGGGTTATGAAAAGACCCCTCGTTGTCATTGGGAGCGGCGGACAGGAAAAGGAGCTTAAGAAGCTTGCTTCATCGTTCAAGGGGGCTGATATAACTTTCACAGGCCGCCTGGGTGATGATGAGGTTAAGGCTTACCTTCAGCGTTGCCGTGCCCTGCTGTTCTGTGCCCAGGAGGACTTTGGCATTATCCCTGTGGAATCCCAGGCCTGCGGCCGTCCTGTCATAGCCTATGCTTCTGGCGGGGCTATGGAGACTGTTGTAGATACAAAGACAGGAGTTTTTTTTGCTGAGCAGACCGTGGACTCGCTTATGGATGCGATTGGGCGTTTTGAGAGCCTGGAGGCTGGCGGCGTTTTCGACTCAAAGGCCATAGCCGCCCATGCGGCCAAGTTTTCCGAGGAACGATTCAGGAGCCAGATGGCCGCTGTCATAGACAAGACAATCGAGGGCGTAAAAAGAGCAGGGGGGCTGTTTTGACTCTTGCCGTGGACTGCCGTATGTATGGAAAGAGCGGGATAGGAAGCTTCCTTGCCGGAGTTTTGCCATACTTATGCTCTGACGCGGATTTTGAGAGGATCCTCCTTCTTGCGGCGGAGGAATCCTTGGAAAAGCTTGAGTCTGCCGTTCAGCCTTTCTCCGGCCGGGTCAGTTTACAGCCATGCCGGGTCAAGCCTTTTTCCATGCAGGAGCTTCTGTTTTTCCCAAAAAAAATCACCGTGTTGATAAATTCCTTTTCCTGCTATTTCAGCCCTTATTGCAACGTGCCGTCGGGAATCCGCGTTCCGGTTTTCACCACGATACACGACCTGCTGTTCCTTGATTTTCCGGGGCTTACAGGCAAGGCTGGAGTCCTTGCAAGGAAATTCTTTTATAAATACGCAGTGTTTCGTTCCAAGGCTCTTTTCACGGTTTCTGAGTTCAGCAGGAACAGGATTATCAGTCTTCTTTCATGCAAAAAGCCTGTCCATGTGGCCTGCAACGGCATTCCCGGCTTTATGGAGGAAGCAAAGGCTTCCGGCGCTCTGGATGGAATACCAAAGGGCGATTATATTCTTTTTGTCGGGAACATTAAGGCCCACAAAGGGCTTGTCACCTTGCTCGAAGCTTTCTCAGTTTTTCAAAGGCATATTGAATCCAGGCTTGTCATAGTCGGTTCGGCAGAAAGCTTCAGGACTAAGGACGTGTCTGTAAGTAGTCTGCTGGAGCAGGGCAGGGACGGCATAGACTTTACAGGTTATGTTCCGGACGACAGGCTCTTGGGCTTGCTTGCATCCGCCCGCCTTCTTGTGCAGCCGTCGCTATATGAGGGCTTTGGCATACCTCCTCTGGAAGCCCTCTATTGCGGATGCAAGGTCGTGTTATCAGACATCCCTGTTTTCAAGGAAGTTTACTCAGGCTTCCCTGTCAGCTTCTTCAGGGCTGGGGATGCGGCTGACCTTGAGGCCAGGATGGAGGAAGCCTGGGCGGATAAGTCTCCCATCCCCCCTTTGCCAGACCGTTACAGCTACAAGAAGGCTGCCTCCGTCATAGCGGAGGGGATGAAAAAGCCCTGTAACTAACAGCTTTTTTATTTATTTATCTTATAATGGGAATTTAACCGAAAGACCGTGCGATGACAGAACTAGAGTTTGAAAAATATTTTCACAAAAACTTCAAGAGGACAAGTTCCCTTGTCTCAGGCCTCATATTGATGATAGCGGACGCTCTCATAGTCCTCTTGTGCATTGGCATAGGCTTTTTCATTGTCAACTTGATAAACCACTCCTGGATAAACTTCCGCTCTTTCGTCACTTACTGGATTTATCTGCCAGCCATAATCGTGGTCTTCTATGCGGCCAGTTTGTATCCGGGTATCCTCATAGCTCCTCAGGAGGAGATAAAAAGGTTCTCCCTTTGCACTTTCTTTGCTTTCCTTGGGATAGCCATCAGCATAAACGTAGAAACCGATGACCGTCTGCCCATTGCCGCCGCCCTGGTCTTGGGCTGGCCCTTTGCGACATTCCTGCTGCCTATAGGCAGGGAATTCTCCCGCTTCTTCTTTGGAAAAATAAAGAGGTGGGGCGTTCCGGCAGTGGTTTATTCTAAAGGCGAGAATGCTATGTTCATCATAGACCGCTTGCTTAAGAACCCCAGCTTTGGATAT
>JAFTEK010000075.1 GCA_017453705.1 Treponema sp. | reverse complement strand
TTTTGCAAGCCCCACCACGTCAATGTCAGTCTGTTCTTTTGTCGCAGGATTAGTCCCCCACCAACGGCCGACAGAAGTAACAAAGCATGGAAGCCTACCGTCCATTCCGGCACGGAGCGTGTACTGGCGGCATATATCCTCAAAGACACGCCCCATGTACTCTGGCAGGAAAGGTTTGACCGCTTTCTGATAGAAAGCTCCCCCCCTGCCCATCTCAATCGCCGCAATGCCGTCCGGAACAAAGCGGTACCAGAAGTGGAACATCGTGTCCTTCAGTACATACTGGATTTTTTTCTTGTTCCCCTCCTCCGTTATCGCGAAATCCTTCTGTATTATGCCAGTCGCCATAAGGTTTGCAATCGCATGGGAAACGGTGGAGGCATCTATGCGAGCCTTGTCCGCTATGTCGTTGAGCTTGTTCCCGCCGGATGCCACGGCTTCGATAATCGCATTGTATGAAGCCACGTTCCTGAATTCCTGTGTCAAAAGGTTCTCCGGTTCCTCGTACATATAGCCCGATTTGGAGAAAAACAGCCTGACAATGTTCTCATCCAGCGGCCTGGAATCATCAAGCAGGGAAAGATACTTCGCGATGCCGCCTGTAATACCGTAGCAGACGGCTTTCTCCTCGTAAGAGTAGGACGGAACGAATTCCGCCGACTCCAGATAGTCAAAGGCCTTAAGATGTATCTGTGCCGTCCTTCTTCCATAAATCGGGCTTTTTTCGCTCAGAACTTCCTCTTCCATAAAGCTCACGGAAGAACCGGTCAGTGTGAGGAACATATTCCCCTTGAGCCAGCGGGTGTCTATGTACTTTTGCAGGACGGATATGACTCCCTTGTCCGACTCCGCAAGATAAGGGAACTCATCGATGACCAGAATAAGCCGCTCCTTCTCGCAATATGTGGCAAGAAAGTCAAACACGGCATCTACAGAGGCAAAGGTCATGGACTGCATTTCAGGGGCAAGGGCTTCCAGCAGCTGCCTGCCCAGAAGCTCCACGTTTTTTTGAAAGCTCATGCGTACCGCCGTATAAAAGACAGTCCGTTTGCCGGAGACAAAACGCTCAAGCAGGGTTGATTTGCCGACCCGCCTTCTGCCGTAAACCACGGCCATCTGAAAGCCGTCAGCCTTATACAGGTCTTCCAGAGCCGCAAGCTCCTGCCCCCTTCCGATAAATGGAACCACCGCTGTCTCCCCCGTCAGTTTTATTGAATCGTGTTTCATTGAAACATAATTCATTGAAACATAATTCATTGAAACATGATTCAATATAATACAGTTGCATGGGAATTGCAAGGACTTTTATTCTTGCGCAGGCTGTTTTAGGATTTACTGCCGCTGTTTTTCATTTGACAGCCGGATAGAATTCCCCTATCCTAAATAGAGGGCGGTAGCAGACTGCCCTGACTAACATAACACAAGGAGCCAACGCAATGAAAATGAAGAGTGTCTTGTCATTCCTGCTGCTCGCCCTGCTTGTGCCGGCAGGAAGCCTGTATGCAAAAAAAGCGGCAAAGAAAGCCCCTGACTTCCCAAAGATGGGAGAATACAAAAGCGACTACTCGCCGGAAATCTCCCCCCAGATGCCAGTCATAAGGATAAACTCTGAATCCGGCAAGAATGAATTCGTCACGACCCCGATTTCCGACACTGTGAAGAAGCACAAGCTTACATGGGGGGAAGTTGACAACCGCCCCGACCCCTGGTATGAGAGATGCACGGTCTCAGTCTCGGACGGAAGCGGCGCGCTTTCCCTTGACAATGCGGCAGCCGGCGTTAAAGTCAGGGGCAACTACACCACGACCTATGACAAGAAGCCTATCCGCATAAAGTTTGACCAGAAGCAGGCCATGCTAGGTCTGAACGGCGGCAGGCAGTTCAAGAACTGGGTTCTGCTCGCCCTCTACAAGGACTGGTCTCTGTTCCGCGACGCGACGGCCCTGTACATCAGCAAGATGCTCTCGCCCTGCTACTCAAGCGACTTCAAGTTCGTGGAAGTGTACATCAACTCCGAATACTGGGGTGTCTACCTCCTTGCCGAGCAGCAGGAAGTCAGGGAGGACAGGATTGGAGTCGCCGCCCCCGATAACGACTACAAGGGAACGGACATCGGTTACTTCATCGAATTTGACGGCTACGCACCCTTTGAGGAAGATAACTTCACGATAAACTACCTGGGCGACATAAAAGACATAAAGGGGCGGAAAATCAGCCAACTCCTCGTCGATAGCTACACCATAAAGAGCGACATAACGGATCCTGCGCAGAAGGCCTTCATAAGCTCATACATGAACAACCTGTGGAAGCTGTGCTACGAGGCCGTCTACCGGAAGACCTATTACGAGTTCAACGGGGACTTCACCTCGATTTCCAAGAACAAGGAGATAAAGAGCAGCTACGAGTGCGTCTCAAAATACATTGACATAGAGTCTCTCGTCAACGCCTACATACTGTGCGAGATTACCTGTGACCCCGACCTGTTCTGGTCCAGCTTCTTCATGGACATAGACTTCTCGGAGAGCGGGCAGAAAAAGCTCGTCTTTGAGGCTCCCTGGGACTTTGACTCCGCGCTGGGCAACAAGAACTTCTGTGCCGACTCAAAGGGCATATATGCGGGCGCTCTCAGCTGGGACGTCAACCACGAAGTAATGGGAACAGGCAACCCCTGGATGTTCATCTTCATAAACTGCGACTGGTTCCAGGACATGGTAAGGCAGAAATGGGCTTCCGTCCGTGCACAGGGAATCGCGGGCAAGGCCGATGCCTTCATTGAGAGCGCATGTGCAGCATATAGCGAGAACTTTGCCCGAAACCAGGAAAAGTGGAAGAACATAGGCGCCAGGAACGATGCCTCAGGAGAACTGTGCAAGGTTGCCGCGGCATG
>JAFTEK010000074.1 GCA_017453705.1 Treponema sp. | reverse complement strand
CTACAAGAATGAGCTGAAGCTCGCGAGGAGGAAGGCGGAGAAGAAGGCGGAGAAGAAGGGGCTGGCAGAAGGCCGTGCCGCAGGTCTTGCTGAGGCTCGTGCTGAGACTGTCCGGAATATGCTGGCGGACAATGTTCCGCCTGAGAAGATAGCACTGTACACCGGTCTTTCCCTTGAGCAGGTGGAGAGACTGGCGGCGGGAGAAGGCCAAGGAGAAGTCCATCGCCGTCACCAAGTTCAAGAAGCAGCGATAAATTAAGAATTAAGAATGAAGAATGATTCGCTCTGCGAAAGTACAAGAGACAAAAGCACGCACTAAATGCAGTGTTTTCTGTCAGCAATGACCGCTGTATACAGCGTAGCTTTTGCAGTTTTCCAACTTTTGGCACTTTTGCGGACTTGGGGATGCAGAATTCTTAATTTTTAATTCTAAATTTTTAATTTTTTTGTGTTACTTTTGTTAAAGATGTTTGTTGTAAAAAACTACATTTTTTTTTCTAAAAAGCTTGACATTGTTCCGAGAATGAAGTAAAGTTGGTTTTAGTTGGCCCGCAAGGGTCATAAAAGGAGTTTATATGAAGATTACAAAGTTTGTGGCACTTGCCGGTGCCGCGCTCTTGGCAACCGCTGGTGCCTTTGCTCAGGCTACCCAGGATTACGGTCTGCCTCAGGGTTTCAGCTTTTGGAACAAGATTGGATCTGATGTTGTCAAAGTGACTGGAAACGCCCACAAGGAAGACAAGGATACTAACTGGCGCTCTGAGTTCGCTGGTATCTATGATCAGATTCACGTTGCTTTCGCAAGCGAGAAGATTGCCTTCTCTCTTGAGCCAAAGTTCGGAATCAAGGATGTCAACGAGAACTACTATGACGGTGCCGCTGACTCAAGCAAGACTGGCCATGGTAATAGCTTTGACTTGGGTGCTAGGTTGAAAGAGACCTACCTCAACACCAATATTCCTGCTGGTGCAAATGCTGACGCAGCTGGTGCTCTGAATTCTGATGACTTGGCATGGAACTACTGGGGCCTCGACTGGGGCTTCCGCTTTACTCCCTTTGATATCGTTGACTTCCTGTTGAGCGAAGGCGACAGCATCAAGGGTTCAAAGCTCTATGCTCGCGATGCTAACTGGGGTGCTCAGGATCTTGGATCTGACGGATTTGCCATCATCACCAAGCCGATTGACGGACTTAAGATTAGCGGTGCTATCCCCTTCGGATTCTCCATCAGCTCTTCACCCAACTACATGGATGCTGAGGTTGAGGATGAGTGGGTTGTTGCTAATGGAAATGTCGGCTATCCCCGCACTGGAACTTACAGCGGTCACTACAGGTTCCGCGTTGACTTGGGTGCTGAGTACACCTTGTCTTCTGGACTTGTCAGCGCAGGTGTCAAGATTAACGATGTCATCAACGCTGGATACCGCCAGTATGGTATCTATGCCGGTTTGAACATGGGTGCTTTGTCTGCTACCTTGGGATACAACTTTGCTGAGAACAACGTCAGCTTCCTTGATGTATTCGATGATGGACTTATCAACATCCGTGGTAGGCAGGCTGTTGCTGGATCTGTCCAGTTCGTTGCTGGTGACTTGACTGTTGCAGCTGATGCCATGTACAACATGAGCAAGAAGCAGTCAATCTATGATGCTTATGCTGGTGCTAAGGTTGCTTACGCTCTGGTTCCTGGAAAGTTCAACGTTGACATGCTCGTTGGTGTCGCTCTTGACCTTGGAACCAACGCTCATCACGGAACCGAAGAGGATGACAGGGATTTGACTGAGGCTATGGCTTCTATCAACGGCAACTTCATCGACCTGTACTATGCACACACATACCTTGAGGATACTCGTGCTGCTTTGAATGCTAAGGGTGAGTTGAACGAGGGTGTCGCTGCTAGCCAGAACTGGCAGTACTACACCGCTCTTAAGCGCCAGATGAGCAACGGCAACATGGATACCACTTCAGCTGCTAAGGCTGCTCTGGCTCTTAAGCTGAAGCCCGGATTCACCTACACCACTGGAAACAATGTCTTTGATGTTCATGTTAACTTCGTGAACTTCTTCGACGGAGACGGATCTTACCAGATCAGCTTCCCTGTTTCTTGGCAGTGGAACTTCTAGAATTAGCCTAACGGCTTAAATCTAGAGTAGATGGCGGTCAGCCCTTCGGGACTGACCGCCTTTTTTTGTCTTTTTTGTGTGAGGGTAACGAACATAGCGTCCTTGCCGGCTTCGGGACTGACCGCCTTTTTTTGTCTTTTTTATGTATGGGGGAGATTTTATGATTGCAAATATCAAGGAAGGGAGATGCCGAAAAGCATCTGATGTCTTTGCTGATTTGAGACGGAAATATGGCTGCTAGTAAAGAGCTTGTAGTTTCCAAGTTTGCTGAAGATGATTTGAATGAGATTTGTGAGTATTACGCTTACGCACGAGCAGGTCTCACGGATAACTGGTCTTTCCCTTGAGCAGGTGGAGAGCCTGGCTGGAGTGGCAGCGGAGTAAAAAAGAGCCACATTCCCATCTGGGAGTGTGGCTCTTTGGTTTCAGTGAAATATCTTGGGAAACGCTGATTAATATAGGAGACATTAATCAGCGTTTTCCGTCAAAGTTTCGTAACCCTTTGTATTACGAAACTTTGCGAATTTCTGAGTTAACACTGAATAATCCGCATTCGGATTATTCAGTGTTTCCCTTGGTTTAGCTGGACGGAAGGTTTTTCAAGAGCTTGATGATGTACAGCTCTATGTAACGCCTCAGTGAAGGGTGGTTCTTTATCTTCATCAGTGACGGTGTTTCTTCCAGCGACTTGGCCAGGCTCTGGATGCGCTCAAGGGATACATTGTCGTTCTTGAACGTCCTAAGGGTCTTGCGCACATAGTCACGGATCAGGCTGTTAATGTCTTCCCTCAGGTTCTCGTATGCCTGTTTGTCCAGACGGTCGTTCCATTCGGAAAGATATCCTTCAAGCTCCCTGTCCAGTGTGCTGTTCTCCGGGACAATCTCACTTTCAACACCCGCAGCCTCGTTTCTGATTGCCTTGGTACGGGATAACATTCCACCCTTGTCGTTGGCGTTCAGATTGTGCAGTTTTGCCTCGGATTTCTCCTTGTCTTCGGTGAGTATTTTCTCAGCGACAGTCTCGTAGCCCTTTTTCTTCTTGTTCTTCTTGTTCTTGGCATTGCGGAACAGTGAGATGAGCCATGAAAGGCCGGGGATTGTATAGTAGAATGGGAGCTTCATCTTGGCGTTGGAATAAATCTCAGCCCTGCTTATAAGCAAAAGTTCGCTGTATGAGACCAGCTCTCCGTTCCTGTACAGAGTGATGCGGCCGGGCGTGCTGTCTTCAAAGGCGACGACCGGCAGAAAGTGGGCGTGGAGTATGGCGTACAGGATTGGGTCAGCAACGGCCAGCTCCCGCTCCAAGCAGCCTTCGAAGGCCAGCTGCTCCTTCATTTCCGGCAGGGTCTCAAAGCGTTTCAGCGCAAGATACCACTCCTTGCTAAGTCCGTCGCGTATCAACGCGCGGGCATCGTTGCACAGGCGCAGGACGACAGCCATGACCTTCTCTTTCAGGATAAAAAAACCGGAGCCGTCGTCCAGCTTGAACAGCAGCAGGGCGGGCAGGCTGTTTCCGCTACCAGGTGAATGTAACTCCTTTATATGATCGTTGAGTTCTTCCTTTGTGTACTGACCTAGGAGCAGCTTGCCCCGTGAGTCCTTCATGTTGTCTATGTCGTCTTTGTTAAAGTAGTATGGCGGGGATGCCAGTCTTTGGTCAAATTCCTTGAAGGCAGCTTCTTTTGCGGTCTTTTCGGCGGTCTTGGCTTTGTAGTAGGCGGCGGTTGTCTCGATGATGAATATGGACTGCAGGATGTTGATGTCCTCTGTCGTCAAATCCTTGAGTTTGTTGTAGTCCTGGCGGATAAAGTAGCACATCTGGCTCCAGGAGTAGAAGTTGTCTCCGTTGAGCTTGAGCGCGTCCATTGCGTCCTCTGGGCGGGCGACAAAATGCTGGAAGAAGTTCTTTATCGTCAGTTCCTTGCCCGGATTGGCATTGGTCAGCTTTTTAAGGAAATAGTCATGCGACTCTTCCTTGCGCAGCAAATCCTGAAGTTTCTTTAGGGCGAGTTTAATCAGCATGTTGACGGGCACTGATGACGGGAACAAAAGGTCGGGTATCCCCTTGCCAAAGTCCAGGGCATACAGGGTCTTTTCACCAGAGTCCTTTCCGTCCAAGAAGGTCATCATCTGCTCGCCACCCTGGGTTTTGGTGACGATATTGTTGGGAACGTTCTTGGGAATATCGTTGATATTGGGGAATGGGATGGAGATGTTTACGTCTATGTCCTTGTAGCGGTCGGCGTACTGCTCGATGAACGATGATATGACGAAGATGGTCTGTGTGCCTTGTGACTTACTGGTAATGACTATCTGCCTGGAACTGGACAGCTTCTTGAGCTCTCCTTCCAGTGCTTCGTCGGTGCTGCCCAGGTAGGCTTGTAAACCGGCGTTTTCGTTTATGTGATGCTGGGCGTAAGAGCGCACGTAGTCAGCGAATTCGCTGAAATCTATTACTGCGCTTCGCTGTTTGGACGAAAAGCCCTTCAACAATGTAAAGATATTTGATGTTACTTCTGGTTCAGCCATAATTACCCCACCTAGATTATATCTTATTTCATCGGCATTAACAAGGGTGAAGTTAAGAAAGGGCAGGGTAAAGGGTTGGCCAAGCCCCATTCACAACCGCCCGCGTTCCCATCCGCCAAGCCACATTCACAACCGCCCGCGTTCCCATCCGCCAAGCCCTTTTTCCTGCCCCTTCCGCTGTGTCTCTTTTCCTCCTGCCGCTGCCTTTTTGCCTTTTCCTTCCGCCTCTTCCTAATTCCTAATTCTTAATTCCTAATTCTTAATTTTATATAGCTCCGCTATCTTGTCTCCGTATATCTCGGCGATGCGGTAGCGCATCATCTCCTGCTTGGCGGACAGCTCCACCCCCACCTCAAATGGCTTGGTTATTACGGCAAAATCATTTATCTTCTCAAAGCTCTTGAATCCGTTCTTGACGTTTATTGCTGCGGAAATCTCGCCTTCCAGCAGCTTGTGGACGGCATCGCTCGTGGCAAGTTCCTCGTAGCTGGCGTATCCAATGGAGTTCTCCTTTGCCCAGCCTTCAATATCCTCCTGGTTGGGCAGTATCAAGGCGACAAGGTAACGCTGATCCTGGCCTTTGTCGTTGGTTCCCAATACAACGCTGCTAGCAATATATCGGGACAGGTTGATTTTCTCTTCTATAGGAAGTGGCTCTATGTTCTCTCCGCCCAGAAGAACTATCGTGTCCTTCTTGCGTCCGCGCAGCTGTATCTCTCCGTCCACGGTGAGCACGGCAAGGTCGCCCGTGTCAAACCAACCGTCGCTGGTCATAACCTTGGCGGTCATCTCAGGCTGCTCGTAATAGCCCTTCATCACGGTGGGGCCTTTCACTTGCAGCACACCCTTCTGTCCGGCTGGCAGGATAAGGCCGTCCGGATCCACCACGCGGGCTTGCAGGCCCCTGATTGGGGTGCCTACTGTCCGCATGACGGGACAGGCGACGGGGCGGACGGCCACGATGGGGGCTGTCTCGGTAAGACCGTAGCCTTCCACGACCGGGATGCCCACGGCCCAGAAGAACTTGTCTATCTCTTCGGGGTATGCTCCTCCGCCAGAGATGCCCGCGCGGAAGTTTGTGCCGACAAGGGCGGTGAGCTTTCGGAATACCAGGAGCTTGCCCAGCAGCTTGACCGGCCACAGCAGTGCCCAGGGAATTATGTAGACGAACCACCAGAATACCACATGGTCTGCCCCAAACCTCGCCTGCTTGCGGAACATCTTCCTGTCCATCGCGCACCAGATTTCGGCCACCTTGACAAAGAAGCGGAATACCGCATAGGTCAGCCCGCCCACCTTGCGCATCTTGCGCCAGATGCCGTCGTATATCGCCTCGAAGACGCGGGGCACGGCGGGAAGCAGGGTAGGGTTCAGGTTCTTCATGTCCGCCAAAAGGACGGAACCGATTGGTTTTGAATAGCATATTGTCGCAGCCTGTGACATAATGACGTACTCGACCGCCCTCTGGAAGGCATGCCAGACAGGTAGGCAGCACAGCCCCCTCTCGCCGGGGTTCAAGTAGATTCTCTCGTCCACCTCGTCCAGCTGGCTGATGAAGTTGCCGTGTGAGAGCATGACCCCCTTGGGTACGCCCGTGGTTCCCGATGTGAAGATTATCGTGGCAAGGTCGTCCCACTGGCCTTTTTCCAGCTCGTTTTCCACAGCGTCTATGTTGCGTTTGCGCCACTCATGCCCGCTTTTCTTGAGATCCTGGAACTGGTAGAACTTGACCCCAAGGCTTGCGGCTTGTTCCCTCTGCTCTGCGTCCACTTCGTCAAATGCAATCAGGGTGTCAAGCAGGGGCAAATCTCCCTTGATGTTCAGGAGTTTCTTGACCTGGGCGTTGTTTTCGGTTATGACCATGCGGCAGCCTGCAAAGCTCAGTATCAATCTCAGGTCTTTTTCCGTGGCATCGCAGCCCCTGGGGACATCAATCGCCCCTATCGCAAGAAGCCCCATGTCCGCGTGTTCCCATTCGGCACGGTTATCAGCAATCAGGCCTATCTTGTCTCCCCTCTTGACCCCCATCTCCAGCAGCGCTCCGCCAAAGTCCAGCGCGGTCTGAAAGAGGTCATGGTAGTTGGTGGACTTGTAGGAACCGTCTTTAGTGTGGGAGAGCTGGGCAGGAACTTCCGGGTACTTGGCAGCTACCGCCCTTAGTATCTTGGGAACTGTGGATTCAAACTTCATTGTGGCTGACCCCTGTATGACAAAAAATCGACTTTTGTAAAGTGTATTTCATTATATAGTAAAAGGACGGTTGTTTTCAAGATGGGCTGCGGGAGCCTTGGGTGGCTTTGAAAGACTTGATAGGTATGTAAATATCATATAGAGTTAGGGGGGTAATCACCAACCTCGATGCTGAGCGTTTGCCCTTTGGGCAGGTATTAGACCCTCGGCACGAATTAAAGGTAGTAAAAAAAGATGGAAAAAGCTCGCTTTCAGGCACACACTGTCCTCATTCTCTCCATGCTGTTTTTTTCCATCATGATTCTTGTTTCCTGCAACGGGACAGGCGGCAGCAAGGACTCAGACGGTCTCATCTACACAGGCACAAACGGCTATTCCTCCCAGGCTTCTGGCAGTGGAACAGACAAAGTTCTGGACATACTGGAATATTTCAACTCCGGTGACATACAAAGCGTTGTTGAGCTGCTCGGTCAGAAAGAAAACGCCACGTCTGAAAGCCCCACGATGTCCACCGTGACATTCAATGCTGCTGACATAGGGCTGCCTTCCGGCGGTACTGTCAAACTCACCATGACCGTGGACGGAAATACCAAGGTCTATACGGCTAAGGCAGGAACGGACGGTAAAGTCAAATTTGACATTCCTGCTGTCCCCATAGGTTCTTCCGTCAGTGTCCAGATGGATGTGCTTAACGCGGCGGGAGTTCCATTTTACACTGGCAAGGCGGAAAAGACGGTCTCGGACGGCGACCCCGCATTCACGCTCACCCTCAAGCCCATGATGGATCGGACAGTCGAATATACCGGGAGCCAGAGCGAGCAGGTGGACGTCTGGTCCAACGGCGACGAGACGATTTATGTGACCCTGAAGGATTTCTCCATTTATTCGGATTGGTCCTGCTCCGCGTTCTGCATACGCAACAGCCATCCGGGAACTGTCACGACTGCCTATGTGGACATCCAGGGCAGCGTCAGCCTTACGGGGTACAACCACGGTGGCTTCAAGCTCTGCACGGATGGAGCCCCGGGAGGCACCGTGAACGTCATCTTCCTGTCCTCTTCGTCGGGTACGCTTGAGTTTGCCTATCAGTCCGGCGCATCCGGCAGCCTGCAGGTTGAGCATCTGGAAGGGCACAGCATCACGGTGATGGATGGTTGCACCGTCTCCGGCATGGAATCCGGTAACTCAAGCAGCATGACAAGCTATTCGGACTGGAGCGGATTCCTGTCCGCAGCCCAGACCAATATAGTTTCCCGCTTTACCATCAGCAAGGACTAAGGGAACACTGAATGCCTGGAGGCGGCGTTGTCACCTGCCACACATTGTCACCTGAGTGCTTGCTCGCATGGTTGCCTGTGTGATTGTTTTGTGCTCGCCTCTGTTGGCGTTTTTGTCAAATCGTGATTTGTCAAATCAGGATTTGACAAATCACGATTTGACAGATATAATACAAAGCATGAAAAACTTCATCGGACGGGAAGAGGAGCTTGCCTTTTTGCAGGAACGCTATGAGGCGGAGGGGGGCCAGCTTGTCATCGTGTACGGACGGCGCAGGATAGGCAAGACCGAGACCATCGCGCGTTTCTGCGATGGAAGGGGGGCTGTCTTTTTTACCTGCACCCAGACCGATGACAAGGAGCAGCTCAGGAATTTCAGCCTCAAGCTGCTGTCGTTCAATTTGCCCCAGGGGCAGTACATCACGGAATTCAGCTCCTGGGAGCAGGCCCTGCTCGCCATGCGGGACATCCCTCTGCAAGGGTGGCGCAAGCGTCTTGTCGTCATTGACGAGTTTCCCTATATGGCTAGGGAGAACGCGCAGATTCCTTCCATATTACAGAAGCTCTGGGACACGGAGCTTAAGAATCTGGACCTGATGCTTATTCTCTGCGGAAGCTCCATGAGCTACATGGAAAAGGAAATCCTCTCGGAGAAGAATCCCCTGTATGGGCGGGCGAGCGGAATCTACAAATTCGCCCCGATGGGCTACCTGGACTCCGCCAAGTTCTTCCCCGGCTGGGACAGGCGGGACAAAATCATCGCTCACTCAATCCTGGGCGGTATCCCCTACTACCTGAGCCAGTTTGACGATGACAGGAGCCTCAAGGACAATATATGCCGCAACATACTCAGGCGGGGGGCAATCCTGTACTCAGAGCCGGAATTCCTAATGCGGCAGGAGCTTCGCGAGCCAACCACCTACAACACGATAATACAGGCTGTCGCTGGCGGCAAGACCGCATTCAACGAGATACAGCAGACGACCCTCATAGAGAAGGGGAAGCTCTCCGTTTACCTGAAGAACCTGATTGAGCTGGGAATCATAGTCAGGGAATTCCCCGTGTTCAGCTCGGAGCGGGAAAAGCAGCCTGTGCAGCGCGGGTTGTACAAGCTCAAGGATCAGTTCTTCCGCTTTTGGTTCAGGTTTGTTTTTTCCAACTACTCATCACTTGAGTTCGGCGACTGGGAGAACGTCTACGACCGCATAGTGGAGCCGTCCCTGAACGAGTTCGTCTCCTTTCCGTTCGAGGATGTCTGCATCGAGTGGCTACGATGCCGGAACAAGGAGCATGGGCTGCCCTTTGTGTTCACCAAGGCAGGACGCTGGTGGAGCAAGGACGTTGAGCTTGACATCGTGGCCGCCAACGAGGACAAGTCCGCCCTCATCAGCGCGGAATGCAAATTCCACAACAGCCCGGTCAACGACAGCGATTTGGCAAGGCACCTGGCCAAGAAGCTTGACGCGCTTCCAAGGGCGGACGGCGCGGAAGTCTTTTACTGGTACTTCTCATGGGGGGGCTATACTAAGGAGGCTGCCGACTTTGCACGGAGGAACGGCATCCATTTGGTCAGTGCGGAGGACATGCTGTAGGCGCATGGCACTATTCCCCGAGTGCCCCTCAAGACAGGAACAGCTGGTCCAGCGTGTCCCCGGCCTGCACCCGCCCGCTGTACATGTTCTGCCTTCCGATGAATTCACCTGCCATACACCCCGATTATAGCCCCTTTCGGAAGGGAAATCAGAGCCAGTTGCAAAAGTCGGTCACTTTTGCACTGGCTCACGGGGGCCTCATTGTCATTGCGGCCCTCGCAGGGATAATCTGTCTTTTTCTCGGCAAGACAGGCTCGCTTGCCCCTACTGCCGGATTTTCATCTTTATCTGGGTGACGGCCCCGGAGAGGGCCTGGAAAATCTCCTGTGACACGATGCTGTCAACCTTGTCCAGAAAGGCGGGCGACCCGCTGTTTTCCGTAGAAGAATCCTCCGCCGAATAGAAGAGCGACGAAGGCGAGACTGCGAGCGTCCTGGACAGCTTTTCCAGCAGCTCCGCCGAAACGAAGCTTGAGCCGTTCTCTATGGAGCTCAGGTGCTTGGGCGTTATGTCCAGTAGCTCCGAGAGCTTTTCCTGCGACAGCTTCCGTTCCTTGCGGTACTGGTGGACGTTCTTCCCAAACACAAGCTTGATATCCATAGCTGTAAGTATAAGGTTATATTTTGCCCGGAAGAACAACTTGAAACGTGAGAAAGTGCTGAGAAACAAACCTCTGGCGTTAGGTTTCCGGCAGGTTACAACCTCAAACGTTCTTAAAACCTGCCGGTGATATGGATATGATTGTCCATCATGTCCATTACCAGCCTGACCTTCCTGTATTTCCTTGCGGCCGTCGCAGCGCTGAACTTCCTGCTGCCCCGCCCGGCACGCAAGCCCCTGCTCCTTGCCGCAAGCCTTTACTTCTACTGGGCGTGGAAGCCCTGGGCACTGGCGGTGCTTGCCTTCTCCGTCACAAGCTCCTACGCACTGGCACTCGCGCTGGAACACGTCCGCCTTGCGTCCGGGAAGGACAGGCTCAAGGGCGGCAGGGCACTGTTCATCTTTGCCCTTGCCCTGCAGGTCGCCGTCCTTTGCTTTTTCAAATACCTGACACCCCGCCAGCTGGGAAAGTTCTCAATTGTGATGCCGCTCGGCCTTTCCTTCTATACGTTCCAAATCATCGCGTTCCTTGCCGACGTATACACGGGCAAGGTCCGGGCTGAACGGAACTTCATGGACTGGGCGCTGTTCATCTCATTCTTCCCCAAGATACTCGAAGGACCCATCGAGCGGTCGGGCTTCCTGTCCCAGCTCAAAAACCCGCCCGCTTTCCAGTGGGAGGGCTTTCGCGACGGTGCGCTGCATTTCTACTGGGGGATTTTCATCAAGCTCGTCATAACTGAACGCCTTGCCCGCGTGTACGGGCACGTTGACGTGATGTACAAATACATGGAAGGCTACCAGCTCCTTGTCGGAATTGCCGCATACTCCCTGCACCTGTACACGGACTTCTACGCCTACACGAGCATGGCGCGGGGGATTGCCGGGATGCTGGGCTACAAACTTTCCGGCAACTTCTGCCAGCCGTATTTTGCCCGCAGCATAAAGGACTTCTGGAGGCGCTGGCACATCTCCCTGTCATCGTGGCTGCGGGACTACATCTACATACCCCTTGGCGGCAGCCGCTGCTCAAGACGACGCAAGTACCTGAACGTGCTGGTGACCTTCCTTGTGTCGGGCATCTGGCATGGGGCGAGCTGGAACTTCGTCGTGTGGGGCCTCCTGCACGGACTTTTGCAGGTCGCGGAAGAAGTCCTTGCCCCTCTTGCAAGCAAGGCCTACGACAGGCTGGGCGTGGACAGGACGGCCTTCTCCCACAAGATTGTGCGGGTAGTCAGAACCTTCGCCCTCGTCAGCGTCCTCTGGCTCTTCTTCTGGAGGGAGTCGCCCAAGTCCGTGCTGGACTACTTGGTCTGGTGTGCGCACCTCAAGAACATCCCGGAAATCTTTGAGGGCGGTCTGCTCCGTCTGGGGCTGAATCTTTCCGACATGACAATCCTGCTCGTGGCCCTTGCCATATTCAGCTGCCGTAGCGTCATGGCCGAGAGGGGCACGGACTGCATGGGCTGGCTTTTGCGACAGGGGCTGTGGGTGCGCCTGGCCCTCTACTGGACGATGATGTTCTTGCTCGCCCTGTCCGTCAACTCAAACGCAAAGGAGTTCGTCTATGCCGCGTTCTAACGAATCGAATGCCTCCGGGGGTAAAGCTGCCCAGATGGGGAAGAAGGGGAAGCCCGCCCGCATGAGCCGCAGGGGAAAGCTCGCCGTCCTGCTCACGCTCGTCCTGTTCTTCCTGCCGGTTATTGCGGTCAAGGTGTATATATGGAAATACCCCTTGCGATGGTGTAATGACACCGGAGTTAAATTTGTGTGGGCAAGGAACTTCGTAAGGAAAAATCACGGAGCCGGCTACAATGTGGTCGTCCTTGGAGATTCCGACACGAATGCGGCATTCGCCCCTGAGCTTCTGGGGGAGGATGTCTTGGATTTAGCTGTTTTTTCAACAGAACCTCATGATGATTATTATGTGTTCAAAGAGTATCTTTCACACAACCAGGCGCCG
>JAFTEK010000073.1 GCA_017453705.1 Treponema sp. | reverse complement strand
TCTTATTGACGGCGGAATCGTCAAGGCCAAGCACATGGGTAGCAGCGAGACCCCTATTCCCCTGGCCAACTTCTGCAATATCTGCTGCGGAGCCTGGTATATCGTGGATAGTATATGCTACTGCACATTCAAGACTCCCTACTACGCATGGAAAGAACTGAGGGCTTTTAAATACATTCCCACCAACTATACAGGCGACAAGACGATTTCCGGCTACGAGGCGTTGAGCATAGTAACACGCTGCATAGAGCATCATGAAACCGACAGCAGGGAGAGACATATCCGCAACGCAATTATAGAAGAGGAGAAGCTTCATGAAAGCTATAGGTAAGCTCCTGCTGGCCGTCCTTCTACTGGCACCTCTCCCAGCGTTTGCGCTTGACGCAGGAACCCAGCTGATTGTATCCAGCGGAGCGGCCGGAAACGGCGGTGGAAGGGACAGCACTTGGGGATATTGGAAAGACGACAACGGTTGTTGGCACATGACCCTTCTAAGCCCGGCCTTTGGAAAAGCCCATCAAGTGAGCAACGCAAAGCTGATCGGCTGGTTTGACCTCCCGTTCAATGATGAGTCAACCTTCGGCCTGATGGGGCAGGGTTCTATAAAGTATTCCCAGGAGAACAGCTGGGACAGCATCTCATACATAAATATCATCCCCGATGTCGATATGCTCCGCTACTACTTCAACAAGGTTGACGGCAACGGCGGCTTTTCCCTCTCACTCGGCCGCTTTAATGTCGCTGACAAGACAAGCAGCATAATAAACCAGAAGATAGACGGCCTTTACGTCGGCTACTCGGCGAGCAGGATACAGTTCGGAGCCTATGTGGGCTATACCGGTCTTCTCAACTCCAAGAACACGATGATAATAAACTCGTCCGGCCGCAACTACTGGTCCAGCCAGCTGACCGGCAGCATCTACGATTTTTTGCTTGAAGACATTGACACAAACAAGAACAACAGGTTGCAATTCGCCAGCATGAAGAACAAGGTGTTCTCCGGCAGGTACTGGGACGATGTTGAAAGAACCCTCTACATCTGGGCTGACCCCTACCTAGTCTCATCAGCGAACATAACCTTCCCGTACCTCTTTGCAAACCAGACCCCCTACATCGAAGGCAGCCTAGCGATAAGCACCGAAGGCCCATGCAAGGTGGAAGATGAGTTTGACCGCTTCTACATAACAGCTGGAATGTATGGGCCGCTCATCTACTCTGACTTGGTGTACAACGTCTCCACAACCTTCTCCACTTATGGGGACAGCAGCTCCAGCAAGTCCGCCTTTGACGGTGTTTCCAATTTGAGCAAGATTAAGCTCACTTACTTTACAGGATTCCATTCACTCGCCATATCAGGGCTTTTCACTTATGCTTCCGGTGACAACGGCATGTATGAGCCATTCTACGGATTCACCAGCAACCCTATCTCATACAGGAGATACAGCCCGGAACATTCTTCCTCCGTAAAGTACGGGCTTTCCGCAAGCTTCAAGCCTATCAGGGAATTCCTTGTCACCCTTGGGGCTGACCAGCTCTTTGATTATTCAACGGATTACATTAAATACGAAGGCATCCAGGCCTATACGGAGATGAAGCTCCAGTGTACGTCCGACTTTCAGTTCCAGCTCAAAGCCTACCGCTTCTGGGCAGAGGACAAGACCTTTGACAACACAGGCGCGACCATCACCGGTGTATTCTCGTTCTAGGGATACGCTGATTATATATACAGGAGACATTTATCAGTGTTTCCATATAATTCTTAAAAAACCGCTTCTGGCGGTTTTTATACAGTCTGCCAATGGCACAGGCAAACCGATACAAAAAGTGACAAAAAAACTTGGGCTGTTATGAAGATTTTTCTGGACTTTAGCACCGAAGAGTGTTATAGTTTTAGCGGGAAAACTCTTTACTGACAGCTTTAAAACAGGAGGTTTCACTATGAAAGTGACTTTCAAGTGCCTGATTGGTTTCGCGCTCGTTGCATGTAGCGCACTGTCGGCTTTTGCGTTCGACGCAAAAGTAACTTCTGTAACTGGAAAGGTCCAGATGCAGAAAAAAGGATCTAGCGAATGGATTGACCTCTTCAAGGGTGACACCGTTGAAGAAGGCGCAATCATCTCCACGGGGTTCAACTCGAATGCGACCCTGAGGCTGGGTGAATCGGTGTGTACCATTGCCCCCCTCACGAGGATGTCCGTTGAGCAGCTTACCCGCAAGGATGTCGAGGGAACTGACAAGAACGTAACTAAGACGACTGTATACATCGACACTGGAAAAGCTTCGTTCAAGGTCAACTCCACTAGCAAGAATTTGAATGACTTCAAGGTTCACACGCCGGCTTCAACGGCTTCCGTCCGCGGAACCGAATTTGACAGCTACGGCAGCGGTGAGACCGATGTTAGGGAAGGACTTGTTGGAACAAGCGACGGAGAAACCAGGGAGGCCGTTGAGGGAAACAAGAACAACTTCTTTATCTCTGACGGCAAGGCCCTTACAGGATTCTCCCAGACCAAGGATGTTGGAGGCGGTCTTATCCCCGTCTTCGCAGGCCAGCGCATCACAATCAGCAACGGAAATGAACCGGCGATGAACCCGCTCAACCAGCGTTTCTCAGACGCTTATTCCCTGCCCGGTGACAGCGCGAACCTCGGAGAGAAGATTGTCATGGCAGGCGGTGCAGTGGTCAACGGAAGCATTCCTTCCGCAGAAGGAACAGACCTGCTTGGCAGCGACGCAAGCACCAGCTACACGACAATCACGATTACCGCAGCTTCAGCTGCAGACTAAGCGGATTTCACACAGACAAAAGGCGGCATGGGCATCTGCTCCTGCCGCCTTTTTTACTTTACACGTGAATAAATCCGTGCTAATATTGAGCTAAGGAAACACTGAATAATCCGAATGCGGATTATTCAGTGTTAACTCCGAAATTCGCAAGGTTTTGTAACACAAAGGATTACGAAACTTTGACGGGAAACGCTGATTAATGTCTCCTATGTTAATCAGCATTTCCCTAACACATTTGAGACAGTTTCTGGAGGAAACATGAAATTCGGACATTTTGATGACGCCCAGCGTGAGTACGTCATCACAACCCCTTTGACCCCATATCCGTGGATCAACTACCTTGGAAACGAGAAATTCTTCTCCCTGATTTCCAACACAGCAGGAGGATACGCTTTTTACACGGACGCTAGGCTCCGCCGCCTGACCCGCTACCGCTACAACGATATTCCCCTTGATTACAACGGACGCTATTTCTACATAAATGACAACGGAACAGTCTGGAACCCCGGCTTTAAACCGATGAACACAGCCCTCGACAGCTATGAGTGCCACCACGGCTTTGGCTACACCAGGTTCTTGTCATCCAAGAACGGACTTAAGGCCGATACCCTTTACATGGTTCCGAACGGCGAGAACTGTGAGGTCGAGCAGCTGACACTGACAAACGAAAGCCTTGAGACCAAGAAAATCTCCGTCACATAATTCATAGAATGGTGTCTTTACCATGCCCAGGACGACTGCACAAACTTCCAGAGGAACTTTTCGACCGGAGAGGTCGAAGTTGAGGGCAGTGCAATCTACCACAAGACCGAGTACCGCGAGAGGCGCAACCATTACACCTTCTACTGGGTCAATTCCCCGATCGCAGGCTTTGATACCGACCGCGAGACTTTCCTGGGTCTGCACAACGACTTGTCCAAGGCCGACAGCATAGTGAACAACAGGGCCGGAAACTCAGTCGCTGACGGCTGGTCTCCCATCGCAAGCCACAGGCTGGAGTGCGTCCTCAAGCCCGGCGAGAGCAAAACTTATGTCTTTGTCTTAGGCTACATCGAGAACGAGGATGCCAAAAAGTATATAGAAAAGAAGGATGCCAAGCCCGGCCTTCTCTGCACTAACCCCTACTCCAAGATTATAAACAAGGAGAAGGCTTACGAACTCCAGAAGAAGTTTGACAGCAAGGAAAAGGTGGATGCGGCATTCAATGCGCTAAAGAAGTTCTGGGACGAGACCCTTTCCCACTTTGTCATCAAGACAGGGGACGAGAAGCTTGACCGCATGAGCGTCTGGAACCAGTACCAGTGCGTTGTCACATACAACTTTGCCCGCTCCGCCTCATACTTTGAGAGTGGAATCGGACGCGGGCTGGGATTCCGCGACACCAGCCAGGATATGCTCGGAGCTGCCCACCAGATGCCAAAGGCAAGGATCCGCGAGAGGCTCTATGATGTGGCCGCAACACAGTTCGAGGACGGATCGGCCTACCACCAGTTCCAGCCACTGACAAAGAGAGGCAATGCGGACATTGGAAGCAACTTTAACGATGACCCGCTATGGCTCGTGCTCGGCGTTGGCAATTACATCCGCGAGACAGGGGATACAGAATTCCTCAAGGTGGACGTGCCGTTTGACAACAGCGAGACCAACAAGGCCACGATGTTCGAGCATCTTAAGAGGTCATACAACTATATCCCGAACCACATGGGGCCGCACGGACTCCCGCTGATCGGACGGGCCGACTGGAATGACTGCCTGAACCTCAACTGTTTCTCCACAAACCCCAACGACTCTTTCCAGACTTGTACCAATAAGGAAGGCAAGAACGCCGAGTCTGTCATGATTGCCCAGATGTTCGTCTTTGTTACTCCCGACTATGCGGCGATGTGCCGCCTGATGGGAGAAGAAGAAGAGGCAAAGAAAGCCGAAGCCCTCTGCAAGAAGATGGAAGAGGCTATCTGCACCGCAGGATGGGACGGAGACTGGTACATCCGTGCCTACGATGACTTTGGCAACAAGGTTGGAAGCAAGGACTGCGAGGAAGGAAAGATTTTCATTGAGACACAGGGCTTTGGAAGCATGGCCCAGATTGGTGCCGACAAGGGGCTTCCCGCAAAGGCCCTTGACAGCACAAAGAAGTACCTGGACTCCAAGTACGGAATCTGCATAGTGGAGCCGCCCTACTCCGTCTACCATGTGGAGCTTGGGGAAGTCTCTTCCTATCCGCCCGGATACAAGGAGAACGGCGGTATCTTCTGCCACAACAACCCCTGGATTATCATCGGTGAAGTCAAAACCGGCCGTGCCGAGGACGCATGGGTGCACTACACCAAGATTGCCCCTGCCTTCCTGGAGGACATCTCTGACATCCACAGGACGGAGCCTTACGTCTATGCCCAGATGATAGCCGGCAAGAAGGCAAGGCGGGCAGGAGAGGCAAAGAACAGCTGGCTGACAGGAACGGCGGCATGGAACTTTGTCGCACTCTCCCAGTACATCTGCGGACTGCGCCCGGACTACAACGGTCTGGTCGTGGAGCCACGTCTGCCCGCCCATATCACGACGGCGGAGTTCACCAGGAAGTTCAAGGGAACCGAGTACCACATCCATGTCGTCAATAACAACAACGAGGGAGAGGTAAAGATTGCCCTCAAGGACGCTTCCAAGGGAAAGGTGACGGGCACTTGCGTAAAAGCCAACGACGGTGTCAAGGAACTGGAGCTGACGGTCACTGTCGGCTAAGTTAGCACTGACGAAGCAGTTTCAAAAGTCCTAGGCAATTGCGCTGCTTGTAGCACGGTGTTGCAAGCAACATAATGCCGTGGACTCTTTAAAACAGACTCTGAGTCTTAAAAGCCCCCGGACAGTTATGGCTGTCAGGGGGCTTTCTTTTCTCTTGACAGAATTAGCACAATACTTTATTCTTGAAGGGAATAATTCTATATAAATGGGGAAATTGTATATGCAACAGCTAGTGCTTTACATCATTCTCCCTTTTGCAGGAATTGTTCTTGGATGGACTATTCGCTGGATTTATGCCAGATTACAACTTTCCGCGTCCGAGCAAAAAGCCGAGCGCGTTAAACAGGATGCTATAAAAGAAGCTGAAGCCCTAAAAAAAGAGTTTCAGCTGCAAGCAAAGGAACAACTCATTCAGGAGCGAGCCCAGCAGGAAAGGGAGAATAGCGATCGCCGTAAGGAAATTCAGGCTTACGAGAAGCGCGTTACAAAGAAAGAAGAGCTATTAGACCAGAGAGGACAGGAGTACGACAAGAAGGAAAAGGAGGCCGCTGACAGGCAGGCCGCCATGCTCCGTAAGGAAGAGGCTCTCCGTCTCAAGGAAGAAAGCCTGCGTACCGAGCTGGAGCGAATTTCCGGTCTGACTCGTGACGAGGCAAAGGCTCTTATAGTAAAAAGCTTGGAGAACGAGGCCAGGCACGATGCACAGGCTCTGCTCAACAAGGTTGACCAAGAAGCCCAGCTGGCAGCCGAAAAGAAAGCCCAGAAAATCCTCATAACTGCGATGCAGAGGCTTGCATCGGAGACAACAGGTGACAACACCGTTACAACCGTCTCTCTCCCGAGTGATGAGATGAAAGGACGCATAATAGGTCGCGAAGGTCGTAATATCCGAACCCTTGAGACTTTGACTGGTGTTGACATCATTATTGATGATACCCCCGAGGCCGTCGTCATATCATGTTTTGACCCTGTGCGTAAGGAGATTGCAAAGCAGGCTCTTGAGCGTCTCATCACAGACGGCCGCATCCATCCGTCACGCATCGAGGAAATTGTCCAAAAAGTAACGCGTGAGATACAGCAGAAGATTTACGAGGAAGGAGAGAAAGCCCTCTTTGACCTTGGTGTGCACAACATGAGCCAGGAGGGAGTCAGGGCTATAGGACGGCTTTACTTCCGCACCAGTTACGGGCAGAGTGTTTTGATTCACTCCAAGGAAGTCGCAGAGATTGCCAGTATGCTCGCCGCTGAGATAGGTTGCAATAGGGAGCTTGCCAAACGTGCTGCACTGCTTCACGACATAGGAAAGGGTGCCGAAGTCGACAGCGACCAGAACCATGCTGAAGTTGGAGCGGAGATGGCACGCAAGATGGGTGAAGATGCCCGTGTGATAAACGCAATCGCCGCCCACCACAATGACGTTGAGCCGCAGACCCCAGAGGCAGTTCTTGTGCAGATTGCTGACGCGATAAGTGCAGCCCGCCCTGGAGCCAGGCGCGAGACCGTGGACAACTACGTAAAACGCCTGGAAAACCTTGAGGCTACAGCCAGAAGATTTGAAGGTGTCGAGCAGGCATACGCTATACAGGCAGGGCGCGAGCTCCGCATACTCGTCAATAACGAGAAGATTGGAGATGAGCAGGTTAAAGAGCTTGCAAAGTCTATTGCCAAGCAAATCGAAGACGACCTGCAATATCCTGGCAGGATAAAGATAACGATGATTCGCGAAACCCGTATCATCGAGTACGCTCGTTAAAAGACACTGTCTAGACGGCAAAAGGCATCCCCAACAAGGGATGCCTTTTTATTTATAAAAACCAAAAACTTTTATTACTTTAACAAAGCAAATTTACTTGACTTTTTTCATTTAATAAGGCAAATATTGTGAAATATGACTTCACTTTCTTGGTTTAACGGCTTCCTAAAGAAGCAAAAAGGCAAGATGATTGTCGGCCTGATGATAATCACCGTAGTCTCAGCTATGGCGGTCATAAACCCCAAAGTTTCTGGATACGTTGTGGACAAGGTTATTTTGAACAGACAATACGACCTTCTCCCATTCTGTATGGCTATACTGCTGGGAGTCTGCATATTTAGGGAGTCCTTCCAATACTTCGCCCTTCTTTTGATAGAAAAGGCAAGCCAAGGTGTTCTCTTTGACATGCGGGATGCAGTGTATCGCAAGCTCCTCAAAGAGGATTTCGCTTTTTACAACAAGAACCGCACTGGAGACCTCATGTCTCGGCAGACCGGTGACATGGACGCGGTGCGCCATTTTGTTGCATACGTCATAATGAACATTTTCCGCAACACTATATGGCTAATCTCAGCGGTCATAATGATTTTCTTTGTCAACGTCAAGCTGGCACTTATGTTCCTCCTTGTTCTCCCGATAAGCTCGTTCTTCGTATACAAGCAGATGGCCGCGGTAGGCCCTGCATTCTCAGTTGTCCGCCAGTGCTTCTCCAGCCTAAATGC
>JAFTEK010000009.1 GCA_017453705.1 Treponema sp. | reverse complement strand
TCCTTCCCACCAGACATCTCCGTCCTCGGTGAGGGCGCAGTTGGTGTAGATCGTGTTCTTCTCGGCGGAAACGAGGGCGTTCTTGTTGGACTCGGCGGAAGTTCCGGGAGCAACGCCGAAGAATCCGGCCTCGGGGTTGATTGCATAGAGGCGTCCGTCATCGCCGAACTTCATCCAGGCGATGTCGTCACCGATCGTCTCGACCTTCCAGCCGGGGATCGTCGGGATAAGCATGGCGAGGTTCGTCTTGCCGCAGGCTGACGGGAAGGCGCCGGTCACGTACTTGACCTTGCCCTCGGGGTTCGTCAGCTTGAGGATGAGCATGTGCTCGGCGAGCCAGCCTTCGTCGCGGGCCAGAACGGTCGCAATGCGGAGGGCGAAGCACTTCTTTCCGAGCAGGGCGTTTCCGCCGTATCCTGAGCCGTAGGACCAGATCAGGCGCTCCTCGGGGAACTGGGTGATGTACTTGTGCTCAACGTCGGCACAGGGCCAGATGCCGTTGTCGCTCTCACCGTTGTTCAGCGGCTTTCCGACAGAGTGGAGGCAGGGAACGAACTCAGCGTTCGCATCTGCATTGAAGATGTCAAGGACTTTCTTTCCGGCGCGGGTCATGATGTCCATGTTCAGGACGACGTACTCGGAGTCGGTCAGCTCAATGCCGTTCTTGGAGATGGGGCTGCCGAGGGGTCCCATGCAGAAGGGGATGACGTACATCGTGCGGCCGTGCATGCAGCCCTTGTACAGGCCCTTCATCGTAACCTTGAGTTCTTTGGGATCAATCCAGTGGTTGGTGGGACCAGCATCCTCTTCCTTGACGGAAGAAATGAACGTGCGTGACTCGACGCGGGCAACATCGGAAGGCAGGGAGCGGAAAAGGAAGCTGTTCTCCTTCTTCTTGAGCGGGGTCGCAAGGCCTTTCTTCACGCACTCCTGCATCAGGCGGTCGTACTCTTCTTTTGAACCGTCAACGACAACAACATTGTCAGGCTCACACATCTTAACACATTCGTCAACCCAAGCCTTAATCTTCGGGTGCTTGATGTCATTAAGTGTCAAACTCATACAGCAACTCCTATATATATAGAAGAAAACAGAGAAACAGCGGTTTTTACAACGTAACGCACTGTTTTCAAAGACCCCATTCTGTGTTGGAGAAAGGGCGATTTCCTTCCATTTAATACAAATATAAAGTAAATCCAGTGTTTGTTCAAGGGCGGAGTCGGCCTGTCTCACAGCAGCTCGGACAGCTCGTCCCAGCGGGCATAGCAGGTCTCCAGCTCGGCCTGCATACTGCCGTATTCCTCGCTGACTTTGGCAACCTTTGCGTAATCGCTGCCTGTCATCTCTGCTTCAAGCTGGGGCAACCTGGCCTCAATCTCGGCAATCCGCCCTTCCAGCTGCTCAAACTCCTTCTGCTCCTTAAAGCTCATCTTGCGCTTCTTGCCACCGGATGTAACCGTTCCTGTGCCTGCTGTACCGGACGCGGGGCTGTCCGCCACAGCCTTGCCGTTACCCGCTGTCTGTTTTGACCGCACAGACTTTTCCTTCTCTTCCTTCTCCGCCTCCAGCATCTTGCGGTATTGCAGGTACTCAGAGCACTTGCCAACATAGCCAGAGACGGCTCCTGAGTCTTCCATTATGAACATGGTGTCGGCGATTTTGTCCATAAAGTAGCGATCGTGGCTTACGATTAAGAGGCATCCCTTAAAACCATACAGGAAACTTTCCAGTATGTTCATCGTAAAGATGTCAAAGTCGTTTGTAGGCTCATCAAGAATCAAGAAGTTGGGGTTGGACAGGAGGAGCCTCACCAAATACAGCCGTTTGCGCTCGCCGCCTGAAAGCGTGCTGACCGGGGAGTATTGGATTTTGCCCTCAAAGCCAAACTGCTCCAAAAACTGGGCCGCAGAAAGCGTCGTGCCATCGTTCATCTGCATGACCTCCGCAGCTTCCTTGACGTATTCCAGCACGGAAAGCGTCGTGTCGGGGAAGGTCGGGTTCTGCTCGTAGTAGGCAATGGAAGTATTCTGACCGACTACAATGGAACCAGTGTCCGGGGCAAGCCTGCCTGCGATAATGTTGAGCAAGGTAGACTTGCCAGTGCCATTGTCACCAAACACTCCGATTTTCTCGCCTTTGTTGAAACTGTAGCTGAAGTCCTTTATGACGGGGGAGGCGGCAGATTTTCCCGCGTTCCCCTTGGGATAGTTCTTGGTCACTCCGTGCAGCTCCAATATCTTACCGCCCAGCCTTCGCCCTGCAACTTCAAATGTAAAACCCTTGTCCGCCTGAAACTTCTCTCGGTTTATCAGTGCCTCATCGTGCTGCTTGCGCGCCTTGGGTTTGGTTCCCCGTGCACAGGGACCGCGCATGAGCCAGTCCCTCTCCACCCGCAGAACGGCCTCAATCCTCCGCTCAGTATTGGCTTCGATTTCCGCTTCGCTCGCCTTTTTCTCAAGGTATGTCGAATAGTTGCCCACGTAGAGCTTGACCCGGTTTCTGGCAAGTTCGTATATGTTGTTGCATACCGCATCCAGAAAGTAACGGTCATGCGTCACCATCAATACAGACCTGTCAGTCTTGGCAAGGTATTCCTGAAGCCAAGCTATCGTCGTAACATCCAGATGGTTGGTCGGCTCATCCAGAAGGAGCAGCCTGGTGTCCTCTACCAGAACCTGTGCCAGAGCGACCTTCTTTACCATGCCACCAGAAAGCTCGCCCATTCTTCGCTTCATATCCCCCAGCCCCAGCACGCCAAGGATGCTTTTTACCTGGCTCTCATAGTTCCACAAATCCAGCCTGTCCATCTCGGCGGAGATGCGCTCATATTCGTCCTGGGCGGAATGTGACAGCCCGCCTTCCAGCGCAAGGCAAGCGGCCTCGTAACGCCGTATCGTGTCCAGCTTGGGCGAATGAGAGCGAAATATGTGGGATTCTATGCTGTCATCACTGTTGAACTCAATGGTCTGGGGCAGGAAAGAGACACCAGCCTCCTTGTTTATCGTAACCGTCCCCTCATCTGCGCTCAGGACACCGGCTATCGTGTTCAGCAAGGTGGACTTACCAGTGCCGTTCCGACCGATTAAAGCGGCCTTATCCCCCTCGTCAAGTCCGAATGTCACCCCGGTGAACAAGGGCTTTTCCCGTCCGATTTTGGCAAGGTCTTTTATGGAAAGAAGGTTCATGGGGCAAGTGTAGCACAAAGCCAAGAAAAGAAAAAGGCACTACGTCAAGCAACGCAAAACGTAGTGCCACAAGGAGGTGTGCGGGATTATGCCCAAACACAGTGGAGATAATCGGGATCGAACCGACGACCTTATGATTGCGAACCACACGCTCTACCAACTGAGCTATATCCCCGAATCGCTGGAAATACTATATAGAATTCACGAATTTTAATCAAGTGGGGAGATTCGACTTGCGCGGAACCGCCTGTGTAGCTTCCGGGCAACCAGGTTGCTTTCCGGACGGCTCTATTGTACTACAGAGGCAACTTCTCAAGACTGGCCGCAAACTGGATACTGCGGGCGGTTGCCATCGAGTCAAATTTGACCGTGTAGCATGATGCCTCCATATTGACCAGCTGGATTGTCCCCTCTCCAAACACTGGATGCCGCACCCGGTCTCCTACAGCAAGCAGATTGCGTATCTTCTGGAGCCTGTTCTCATCCCATTCTATAATCTCCCGTGACTGCCTGGCAAGCTCTTCGCTCAGGGGCTTTACCAGCTCCAGATTGTCCAGTCCCGCATCGAATATGAACCTGCTTGGGTACTTGAACAGGTTGTCATTTGCCTTGCCCTCGCTGTCGCTCAAGAAAAGTCCGTCTTTTGCACGAGTCATGGCAACGTATGCAATACGCCGCTCCTCCTCCATGTCATCAGGGGTCTGTACCTTGCGGCTTGGAAAGACACCCTCGTTCAGGCCACAGATGAACGTAAACGGAAACTCCATGCCCTTGGCAGCATGGATTGTAAGCAGCTTGACAGCGGATTTGCCTTCCTCCCTGTCCAAATCAGTAAAAAGGGCTATATGCTGCAAAAGACTTTCCAGCGTCATGTCATCGTCAAGCCCCGCCTCGTTCACAGCCCTCTTGAATTCCGCAAGGTTGTCAAGCCTGTCCTGATCGGCTTCCAGACGCAAAAAGGCCTCGTAGCCGCTTTTGTCCAATATGGCTTGCAGTATGTCCCCCAAGCTTGCCCTCTTGTGCAAGACAGGCGTGTTTGCCCCAGCTTCTGACATCATCTGCCTGACAGATTCAATTGCCTCTATATATGCCCCTGCCCCGGTTCCACGGAAGCCTGAGCTTTCCACAAGCTCCTTTAACGCCTGATAAGCAGTGCAATTGTGGCTTTCCGCATATTCCCGTATGGCGTTCTGCTTGGTCTTGCCTATTTTTCGGGAAGGCATATTGACCGTCCTGAAAAAGGAAATGTCATCCGCACACGTGAGCATCCTCAGGTAACATACCACGTCCTTTATCTCCCGCCTGCCGTAGAACTCAGTTCCGGCAAGTATCCGGTATGGGATGTCCTTTTTTATGAATGTCTCTTCCAAACTACGTGAGATGTAGTGCGCACGGTACAAAACCGCACAGTCGGAATATTTGACCTCCCGCCGACCACTGCCATCATCCCAGCCCTTTTTGACCAGATTGGATATCTGGCTGCATATCCACTCCGACTCCTCCGCCTCGCCTGCGGCATGAAAGTATAGGGGCTTTCGTCCTTCTTTCTTGACAGCCTTCAAGTCCTTGGGGTAGCGGACTGTGTTGACGCTGATCAGCTGGTTTGCAGCCTTCAGTATCGGGGGCGTACTGCGGTAGTTCTTGTCCAGAATTATGTCCGTCGTACCAGGATACGTCTTGTCAAAGTCCAGAATAAGCCTTACGTGGCTGCCCCGCCATGAGTAAATCGTCTGGTCGCTATCCCCCACTATAAAGAGGTTGCCGTGCTTGGCGCTGTGGATTTGGGCTATGCGGAACTGCTTGGCGCTCACATCCTGAAACTCGTCCACCATGACGTACTGCATCCTGTCCTGCCACTTGGAGCGGATATCCGGGAAGTTCTCCAATATGTAGAGGGCAAAGTTTATCAAGTCGTTGAAGTCCACCCCGAAACACTTCTTCTGCTCGTAGAGGAACCTCAGGAAAATCTCCTGATTCTGGCTTATGCCCGGCACAGACCACTTTTCTTTAAGCTCCTCATTGTTCATCTTGTAGATGTACTCGATGTAGCTGTCCGCATTAGTCTTCTTGGCTTCCAGAACCTCGTCAATCTTGCGCTGTATTGTTGTCTCTTTTAGGGTCAGCTTCATGTCGGCAAAGACCCTGAGCAGGATAGCCCTCCAGTCCTCTTTGTCCAGCACGATGAAGTCCGCCGGAAAGTTGAGAGCGTGTATGTCCTCATGCAAGAGCTGGGTGCAAAAGGCATGTATCGTACAGACAAGCCCCATGTCCATGTCCCCCAGCCTGGAACGGATACGGGCTTTCATCTCGTTCGCCGCCCTGTTTGTGAAGGTGACACAGAGGATGTTCTTTGGCGATATACCAAGGTCACGGACAAGATAGCAGTAGCGGCTGGTCAGTGCACGGGTCTTGCCGCTTCCCGCCCCTGCTATCACGCGAACAGGGCCTTCAGTGGTCTTGGCCGCAAGCAGCTGCTCATCGTTCAAGTTGGAAAGAAAGTCTTTCATCCAGTACCTCAGCCTTGCAAAAGACTTGCGGCTATCTCTATCTGCTTTAGGAAGAAGTCTATCTCCGCCCGCACCCGCTTAAGGAAGGCCGTCTCCGTGGAAACCCTGTAACCATCAGGAAAGTGCAGGTACAGGTATTCCCTGCCCACAAGGAGACTTGTTATCTGGGCATCAAGGCTCACGGTTCCATCCCTCTTTTGGCTCTCCTCTCCGTACATCAAGAGGTCTTTTAAGGCAATAAGCGCAGCCTTCTCCCCTTCCAAGAACAGAGCAATCTTTCCCGCCAGCTGTGACAGAGCCGAACCCGGCTCGCAGGCTAAAGAAGCACAAGAAAAACAAGCCCCCCCACCGCCTTCAACTGTTCTTGCCAGATTCAACAAAACAGAATTGTCAACCCTTTCCAAGCCTATGTCCACGCCTGTCCTGCCTATGTCATACAGCCCCTTCTTTCCGGCAAAAAAAGACTTGAAAGACTGGGCATAACCCAGCATGGACTTGACGCTGACCATAGCCCTGCCATCCTTAGATTGCAACGGGATGGCGGACGGCGAAAACGAGGATTCGTAGTTTTCAACAGGTAAAATACGAGTGTTCGCAGTTCGTCTCTGGATGTCATGCGGTACATTCAGGGCATGAGTGCGCCCCACACTGTATGAAAAATCCAGGCCTGTCACAAACACAGGCACATCTTCTCCCGCCCTCAGCTTAAGCGCGATATAAACGGCAGCAAGCCCCACTGACCCCAATGGAATCAAGTAATCATGCACGATGCCCAACTGATTGAGCCTGTCAAGATATGAAACCTCGGCATACCTGCTGGCAAAAAGAACCGTCTTGTTCGGGAATGACCTCGGTACGGAAGGCCGGGATGTAATGTCCGCAAAAAGCAGCGGCGGAGAGGACTTTAGAGCACAAGCCGCCCCGATATAGGCCATCTGTATAACCAGCTGGCTCTCCATGCTGACCACC
>JAFTEK010000072.1 GCA_017453705.1 Treponema sp. | reverse complement strand
TTCGATGAAGATTGATTCTGTGCTTCGGGCATTTGTATTGAGTGATGGAAAGAAATAGAGAATAACCCTGTATAGGAGCAAAAGGGCGGCAGGACTTTCTGCAAGGGCACAGGCTATTTGGATGCGTTTTTTTTGCCCCCGGAAAGACTGTCATAACGCTCCGGCATGTCCTCTCTCACACGGAGCCGTGACTTTGAAGCAGGCAGATTGCCGTATGGATTTATCTCTACAGAGCGTAGGTTGCTTTCTCTTTGCCAGTAGTTTATTGTAAACCATGCCTGCTTAAATATGGCAAGGAGATTAAAATGACAAACCAATATGTTACCGGAGCGATGGTAAAAAGTCTTCGCGAGAAAAAGGGGATGACCCAGCTGGAACTGGCCGAACGTATCAACGTGACGGACAAGGCTGTGTCCAAATGGGAGACCGGCCGTGGATATCCTGATATTTCGCTGCTGGAACCGCTTGCCACAGCCCTTGGAGTTTCGGTCATCGAGTTGCTTTCTGGTGAAAGCGTGGTTAACACGAACAGGGCGGCCAATATGCTGCGTGTTCATTTCCATGTATGCCCGGTATGTGGCAATGTTATCCAGAGTACGGGAGAGGCGGTTGTCAGCTGCTGTGGAATCTTGCTTCCTCCTTTGGACGCAGAGAAGGCTGAACCTGACCATGCGATAGAGGTCGAGCACGTGGAGGATGAGCTTTTTGTAAGGTCTGCGCATGATATGAGCAAGACACACTACATATCGTTCTTTGCGGCTGTAAGCAGCGGCGGGGTACAATTCAAAAAGCTCTATCCGGAGCAGGGTGCGGAAACCCGGTTCAAGAAAGACGGAATACGCTGCTTGTATTACTATTGCAACCATCATGGTCTGTTTAAATATGATGCAGGCAGGTATGGAAGTTCTTCCTGACGGAAATGGGGGTAAATCAGACGATACATAACAGGGGAATTGCATAAAATACTGATATTCGCTATAATATCTCTATACCCTTCAACGAAAACTACAGAGGTATTGGAAAATGGGTCAGAACTATTTTAATGCAATTCCCTGGCGTGTGGCACGTCAGGAGCTTGGTCACTGCCGCAAGATGGCACGTGAGGAATTCAAGGACGGAACTAAAGCCTTGCAGGGCAAGAAAATCGTCATAGTCGGCTGCGGAGCGCAGGGCTTGAACCAGGGGCTTAACCTCCGTGATTCCGGTCTTGACGTGAGCTACTGCCTGCGTAAAGAGGCCATCGAGCAGAAGAGGCAGTCATGGAATAACGCCACGGACAACGGCTTCAAGGTCGGCACCTACGAGGAGCTGCTTCCCATCGCTGATGTCGTGGGCAACCTGACCCCGGACAAGCAGCACCACGAGGTCGTCGCCAACTTGATGAAATACATGAAGAAGGGAGCCGCCCTCTGGTACAGCCACGGATTCAACATGATTGAGGAAGGCGAGCAGATTAGGGACGACATCACGGTGTTCATGATTGCCCCGAAGGGGCCGGGAACAGAGGTTCGCGCCGAGTACCTGCGTGGCTTTGGAGTTCCTGAGCTTATCGCCGTCCATCCCGACCATGACCCCGAGGGCAAGGGCTGGGCACTGGTAAAGGCTATGGCATGTGCCCATAGGGGCGAGACCGCCGGTGTGCTTGAGTCTTCCTTCGTCGCCGAGGTCAAGTCCGACCTGATGGGCGAGCAGACCATTCTTTGTGGTATGCTCCAGACTGGAACCATACTCTCCTATGACTTCATGGTCGCAAACGGAATCAACAAGAACTACGCAGTCAAGCTGCTCATGCACGGCTGGAACGTGATAAGCGAGGCCCTCAAGTGGGGCGGAATCACCCTGATGATGGATCGCCTGTCCAACCCCGCCAAGCTTCGTGCCAACGAGCTGAGCAAGGAGCTTAAGACCCTGCTCACCCCCCTCTACCAGAAGCACATGGATGACATCATTTCCGGAAAGTTCTCCTCCACAATGATGAAGGACTGGGCTGCGGGAGACCATGACCTGATTACTTGGCGCGAGGAGTTTGCAAAGCATCCCTTTGAGCACGAGGATGAGTCCAAGGAAACAATCGACGAGCAGGAGTATTTTGACAAGTGTATTCTCCTTGTCGCAATGGTCAAGGCTGGTTGCGAGCTTGCGTTCGAGACTATGGTTGCATCCGGCATTATGCCTGAGAGCGCGTACTACGAGTCACTGCACGAGGTTCCGCTCATCGCCAACCTGATTGACCGCAAGAGGCTCTATGAGATGAACAAGGTCATCTCAGACACCGCCGAGTATGGCTGTTACCTCTTTGCCAATACCGCCATCCCGCTGCTTCGTGACAAGTTCATGGGCAAGGTGACGCTTGAGGACGTAGGCAAGGGACTTTCCGTCAAGAGCAACTCTGTTCCCAACACGGTGCTGGTCAAGGTCAACGATGAGATCCGCAACCACCCGATTGAGGAAGTGGGTAAGAGACTGCGTGCCTACATGACTTCTATGAAGCCGATTGACGCTACAAAATAACTTTTTTGATAACTTATAGAGGTGATTAACATGGCAAGGGCAAAGAAGACCGACAAGAAGGAAGAGAAGTCCGAGAGAATTCTCAAGATTACTAAGAACGCAGAGAACAAGAGCTACAAGTGCCTGTCCAAGCGTTCCACCAAGAGGGATCCTGAGGTTAAGCACTCGCTCACTTCTAGGATAAACCGTGCCGCAGGCCAGATAAGTGGTCTGCAGGGGATGTTGGAGAATGATGCCTACTGTACTGACATTTTGGTTCAGGTGGCAGCAGTTCAGTCCGCGCTCAAGGCATTCTCTCGTGAGCTTATAATTGAGCATCTGGAGACCGTGGTTTCCAAGGATCTCAAGAAGGGTGAAACGGAGTCCATGAACGAGTTTGTGAAAGTGCTTCAGAAGCAGTTCATGAACGGCTAAGAGTTTAAAATAGGGCTGTTCGGAAACCGGCTGGGGCAATGCCTACAGCTTCCCTGCGGTACAGTTTTCTGAACAGCATCCCTGAACAACTGCATTTTTGCAAGGCTTTAGCCTGAAAAAATGCAAGACCAGTTCGGAAAGCAACCGGGTTGCCTTGAAGCTATGCTGGCGGTATCCGAACTGGTCGAATCTATAGGAGAGACTGGTGGAACAATATGCAATCTCAGGAATGAGTTGTGCAGCCTGCCAAGCCCGCGTTGAAAAGGCTGTTTCTGGAATTGCTGGGGTAAGCTCCTGTTCTGTCAGTCTCCTGACCAATTCAATGGGCGTGGAAGGCACTGCCTCTCCTGCCAAAGTTATTGCCGCAGTCAAGAAAGCGGGTTATGGGGCAAGGAAACTGGGGGGGACTTCAGATAAGGACAGCCCGCAGACACAAACCGATGAAGAGCTGCTTGCCGACAAAAGCACAGCCCCTTTAGTAAAAAGACTGATTTCTTCCATTATATTCCTGCTCATCCTTATGTATGCCAGCATGGGACATTCCATGATGGGATGGCCGCTCCCGGTTTTTTTTACAGGAAACCATATAGCGGTTGCCCTGTTGGAGATGGTACTGGCAGCTATCGTGATGCTGATAAACTACAAGTTCTTCACATCAGGCTTTACCGCCTTGTTCCGTGGCGGCCCCAACATGGACACGCTTGTTGCGCTTGGCTCTGGAGTCAGCTTTGTCTACAGCATGGTCGTTCTTTTTGCCATGACTGCATCCACAAAAGATGATGCCGCAGGGCTGATGCACGAGCTTTACTTTGAAGGCGCTGCCATGATTGTCAGCCTTATAACCTTGGGCAAACTGCTTGAGTCTATGAGCAAGGGGCGGACAACTGACGCTCTCAAGGATTTGATGCGGCTGTCTCCCAAGACGGCGCTTGTAATACGGAACGGCGTGGAAGAGGAAATTCCTGTCTCCCGGCTTATGGCCGGTGACATTTTTATAGTTAAACCTGGGGCTAGCATACCCGCAGATGGGATTGTAGTGGAAGGGAATTCCGCTGTGGACGAGTCCGCCTTGACAGGTGAAAGCATACCTGTGGACAAAATCCAAGGCAGCCAGGTCAGTGCGGCCACGGTGAACAAGAGCGGCTTCCTTAAGTGCCGGGCTGTGAAAGTTGGAAATGACACCAGCCTGTCGCAGATAATCAAGCTTGTGAGCGAAGCTGCCGCGACAAAGGCACCTATTGCACGTCTTGCGGACAAGGTGAGCGGTGTTTTTGTGCCTTCCGTTATGGTCGTTTCTGCTGTGACATTTGCCGTCTGGATGCTTGTAGGTGAGGGGGTCTTCTTTGCACTGGGAAGGGCTATCTCCGTGCTGGTCGTCTCCTGTCCTTGTGCGCTTGGCCTTGCCACTCCGGTTGCCATAATGGTTGCGAGCGGACTGGCTGCCAAGAACGGTATTTTGTTCAAGACTTCCGCCGCCTTGGAGGAGGCCGCGCGGATAAAGACAATTGCGTTGGATAAAACAGGCACTATTACGGAAGGAAAGCCAAGGCTGACAGACATTGTTCCTTCGGACGATTCAAGCGAAACTGAGCTGCTGCAAGCCGCCCTTAATCTGGAAGCCCGGAGTGAGCATCCTCTGGCTAAAGCCGTTATGGAATACGGTCAGGTTATTGGAATGACGGCAAAAGATGTCGAGGATTTCCAAGCCCTTAGCGGGAACGGCCTTTGTGCTAGTGATAGTGACGGGCAAAAACTCGTTGGGGGTAGTCTTTCTTTTATCAGTTCTCGCTTGCAACTGACTGTAGGACTACGGCAGAAAGCTGAGTCTTTGTGTATGGAAGGCAAGACACCCCTGTTCTTTGCCAAAGGGGAGAGGCTCCTGGGAATTCTTGCTGTAGCTGATACGCTTAAAACTGACAGTGCATCTGCAATAAAATCTATGAAAAAGCTTGGACTGCATGTTGTGATGCTGACTGGTGACAACGAGATTACCGCAAGAGCTATCGGACATAAAGCTGAGGTGGACGAAATTGTTGCCGGTCTTATGCCATCCGGTAAGGAAGAAGCCATAAGAAAATTGCAACAACATGGTAAGCTTGCGATGGTTGGCGATGGTATAAACGATGCGCCAGCCTTGACACGGGCTGACTTGGGGATGGCTATAGGGGCAGGAACGGATGTCGCGATAAACTCTGCTGACCTTGTTCTTATGGGAAGCTCCCTTTCTGATGTTCCGGCGGCAATCCGTCTGGGG
>JAFTEK010000071.1 GCA_017453705.1 Treponema sp. | reverse complement strand
TACAAGTTCGAACAGGAGAAAAAACTCCGTGACTCCAAGAAGAACCAGAAAGTATTGAAAATCAAGGAGATCCGTATGCAGCCAAAAATCGGCTCAGGAGACCTTGACACGAAGGCAAAGCATGTACAGGAATTCCTAGACGAGGGTGACAAGGTAAAGGTAACTATCCGTTTCCGTGGGCGTGAGCTTGCCCATACCGAACTCGGCTACGATGTCCTAAAAGAGGTTGAAAAAAGGCTTACCGAAGGCTCCTACGCCATGGAGAAGGCTCCCATGATGGACGGCCGATTTATGTCCATGACGCTCAGCTCAAAAGCCAAAAAGAAAGCACCCGCGGCACAAGCCGAGGGTAAGGTGGATGGAAATGTCTAAGAACAAGATGAAGACAAAGAAAAGCTCAGCAAAGCGCTTTTCGCTTACCGGTACTGGTAAAGTTAAGTACAAGAAGATGAACCTCCGTCATATCCTGACCAAGAGGTCCCCAAAACGCAAGAGGAACCTCCGCAAGGCTGGCATCCTCTCCGAGGACTCAGCGAGAAGAATCCGCAAGCAGCAGATTCCTTACGCTTAATGCAGAAAACTGCAAGAGAAACTGAAAAAAAGAATTCTGAGGAGATGAAAAATGCCTAGAGCAGTAGATGGACCAAAGAGAAAGAACCGCCGTAATAAAATTCTGAAGCTCGCCAAGGGTTTCTACGGTGACAGGAAGTCAAACTATAAGGCCGCCAAGGACGCGGTTGTAAAGGCGCTTGACCATGCATACACAGGACGCAAGGAGAAGAAGCGCGTCTACAGGCAGCTGTGGATTGCCCGTATCAACGCGGCAGTCAGGGCGGAAGGCCTTTCATACAGCCGCTTTATCAACGGGCTTGTGAAAGCCAACGTTGTCATCAACCGCAAGGCCTTGAGCAACATGGCCATTGAGGATCCTGCGGCATTCAAGGCCGTTGTGGATGTGGCAAAGAAGGCGCTGAGCGCATAAGGCTGAAATATGATATCCCTCGATCAAGTCTTGTTGTTACAGAAAAGGGTTGAAACTGCTGTAGGAAAAATCAACTTTCTCTCAGGGCAGGTTGAGCAGCTTAAAAACGACAATGATGCTTTGCGCGCAAAGTGCGCGGAGCTTACAAAAGCATTGGACGAAAAAACGGAGTTGGTTTCTTCCCTCGAAGTTAACCAGGGCAAGATTGAGGAAGGAATTCTTACGGCTTTGAACCGCCTGGATGCCGTTGAAAACGCCATACTAAGCGGTCAGGCCGTGGATTCCACAGCCGCAGGGGATGATACTAGCGTCAATGCCCAGGACTCATCTTCTGACGAAGAAGTCGAGGATGATGATACCGCAGCCTTTGACTACACCGGCGGCATGTCAAGCAACGAGGAATCCCAGGAGCTTAAAGAAGTCACGGAAGAGATTGCCGATGCGACAGGAGGCTCCCAGGACGTGCATGTGAACGGTAATCCAAGCCAGGACAGCAATACCGACCAGTCACAAGGTATGCAGGAGAATGTGGAGGGCGCAGAATCATCTGAGCCTGTGCCACAGTAGTCGTCATCACAGGACGCGGACTCCTTGAACGGACAGTTCGACATATTCTAATCGAATACTTGGGGCACGGCGATGGGCAGACTCCAGATAGACATATTGGGAACCTCCTTCGCCGTTCAAGCCCCGGAGGACGATGCCTACCTAAACAAGCTCTTTTCATACTATTCTGACATAATTGATACAATCAAAAAAACAAGCAAGATAAAAGACAACCTTGAGATAAGCATTATGGCCGGCATAACCCTGGTTGATGAGCTTTATAAAGAAAAACAAAAGAATGCAAGCTATTCAAACGCTTTGAACAACACGAACGACGCGGAAGCCAACCGGCTGACCGCCGAGATGATAAGCAAGATAGACAAGGCCTTGAAAAATGCAGATTGAGCCTCCACGATTTTGGGTTGACGCGGACTCATTCCCCGGAAAGGCAAAGGATTTGCTGTTAAAAGTCGCCGCAAAAAAGGCACTTAAGGTCATATACGTCGCAAACCGAGACATTCCATTCAGTATACAAAGCCCCCTGTTCCAGATGATTGTCTGTCCTTCCAAGGCCGGGGCGGCAGATGATTACATAGCGGACAATGCCCTTGGCAGCGACATAATTGCGACAAGGGATATCCCCCTAGCGGCAAGGCTCGTAGAAAAAGGCTGCCATGTCATAAACGACCGTGGAATTCACTTCGACAAAAAAACGGTGGAAAAACGCCTCAAGGAGAGGAATCTTTCCATGCAGATGCAAGCCCTTGGCCTGCATAAGGGCTATTCCCACGAGAACTATGGAGGCAAGGAGCTGGACGCTTTCGGCAAATGCCTGGACACTCTCTTGTCCTCAATGGGTATCTGACAAGGGAGCCTATGGAATTCACGGCCTTTACTTCGGGCAAGGATGATGCGGGAAAACGCCTGGACAGGGTATTGCGCGCACTGCTGGATGGCAGCGGCATAAATATCTTTCAGGCGCTGCGCAAAAAGCTTATAAAAGTCAATGACAGCAAGGCAGAGGCATCCCAGAGGGTCAACGAGGGTGACTGCATACAGATAGCGTCCTTTTTGATTCCAAGGGCAGAAGGCGACATATCCCCCCTTCCTGACATCCCGTGCAAAGGTCAAACACTGCTTGAAGTCATTTTCAGAAACGATGACCTGGTTTTCATAAACAAGCCTGCGGGCATCAGCGTACAGCCGTCATCAGCTGGCGGTGAAAACATAAGCGGCATAATCAAAAGAGAATGGGAGGCACAAGGCTCTCACGGCTCGCTTTCTTTTACCCCCGCCCCCCTCCACCGCCTGGATCGCTACACCTCAGGCCTGCTCGCCATATCAGCAAGCGCAAAGGGGGCAGACTGGTTCAGCAAGGCAATGCAGGCACACGAAATAAAAAAGACATATATCGGAATATGCCGGGGAAAACTGGAAAAAGAGGAACTGTGGCAGGACAGGATTTCAGCTTGCGGAAAGGCAGGCGGCAAGGAATTCCACAAAGTAAAAGCTACAAGCGGAACAGAAGAACAAG
>JAFTEK010000070.1 GCA_017453705.1 Treponema sp. | reverse complement strand
GGCTTGAACAGGGCATAATGCAGCATGGATGCACCATGCCAGGAGGGGCTTTCTTGCAGCGTCATGCAGGCTGTCGCTGCGAGCAGGAAAGCGAAAACCGCTCCCCTCACCACAGAAGATGGGAATGTTCCTGTGGCTTCCAGCAGGAGCAGGAGGAGGGCAATGGCAAAGACAGGGATGTTCAGGCCTGTGATGACAGAAGAGCTGAACAAGAAGAAAAGAAGGAAGATGGAATATGTTTTCCTTGAATGAAGGATATGTGCCAGGAACAATACAGAGAAGATCAGGACAATGACAGTTGGTGCCAGGCAGGTGGACAGCTGTGTTTTATTGTCAAAGAATCCGTATATGATGAACAAAAGCATGACTGCCAGTGCACAGAAGGGGTAAACCAGCTGCCATGCGGCGATCTTCTTTCTGCGGAAATCAGTCAAAGGCAAGGCTACGGCCGCCCCTGTCAGGCCGAGGGCGACGGCTATGTCTGTTACGATTCCAACTATGGAGTGGCTCTTTCGTATGTTTTGCCAGCCTATACCGCACCATACAGAGTTGTAGGACAGGACGAGGAGCAAAATGCACAGGCTTGCCGCGGAAAAAGTTGCGAGTTTCCTGTAGCCGCGGGAAAGGGAAAATTCCAGCGAGAACACCGTAAAGGAGACGGAGCATACCGTCCACAGGCCGGGAATGGATTTTTCGAGCGTGAATCCCAGCATACAGGAGGCAAATATAAGCATTATGCGGCTTCCGTACTCAAAGCGGAGGGAGAAGGGGCATAGGGCTATGAGCATCAGGTAGAAAAGAAGGGCTTCTGCACCGGAAGAAGAAACTCCCGCGCGGCATGTCACTATGTAGGAGGCTGAGAGCAGGAGGGAAATGGCAAATGCCCCCAGGGATTCCATCGTGTATGTTAATATTATAGAAGAAACAGCCCATACGAGCAGGAAAGAAGCAGTGTCACCCGGCAGACGGCATATCTGTGAGATGAATGCAACTACGCCACCGAACATAAGCGACCACAGGACGGCAGCCCCTTCCCGCCATCTTCCTTTGGCGAACTTTTCACCTTTCAAGCAGATGAAAGTTCCTGCGGACTGGACGGCTATGAGCAGGATGAAGGCGATGAATGCTTTGACTGTGCGGGGGATGACATTCCAGTTGTATGCGGCAAGTGAGATTGTCCCTGCGGCGATGAGGACTGCCGCTATCACGCTGAGAAGGACAGGAATGCTCGCCGCTGTCAGCAGGGGCTTTTTGCTGCCGGGCTTTTGCCTGTTTATGTGTTGATAGATGTTTTCTGCTGTGCCTGAAGTAGGCTGCCTCTGGATTTCCCTGCCTGCATTGTCCGCTTTGGGAGCCAGGGGCTTGGGAGCGGTATTTTTGTAATACTCGGAGATTCGCCCTGCGGTTTCTTCAGTTATGACCTTGTTTTGTACAAGAATTTTCAGCTCGTCCAAAAGCCAGAAAACGTGATAGCTGTCCATACAAGATAAACCCTACAAGCTCTTGACCTGTAACAAAAAAAATCTTTCTGATATAATGCGAGGATTATGAAGACTTTTATCAAAAAAATCTGGGAAAAGGGTGAATATAGTTACGGGGCTGCATACGGATTTGAGCCTAATATCCATGCGTATATACATGATGATGGAAAGAGGGATTGCCTGCTTGTCGCGCCCGGCGGCGGCTACTGCATGTGCGTTCCCCAGGAAGCGGAGATAGTCGCCAATTCCTTCTATGACAAAGGGCTGAATGTTTTTGTCCTGGCATATACAACCGATATAACCATGTCTGTTCCGCTAAAAAGGCAGCCTTTGCAGGACATTGCCCGCGCAGTGCGTTTCATAAGGGCTGCAGGAGATGAATACTCCCTTACGGGAAAACTCTTTGTCTGCGGTTTCTCCGCCGGGGCGCACGTTTGTGGCAGTCTGGCAGTCCACCACGATGACGTGACGGAAAAAAATGCTAAATACTCGGAGTTTTCCTGCCGGCCTGACGGAGCCATTCTCTGCTACCCGGTGATTACGACCGGCAGATATGCCCATGCTTCTTCCGTTGAGGCATTGCTTGGTAAAAGTCCGTCCGAGGAGGAGCTTGCGTATTTTTCACTGGAAAAGAATGTCAGCGGGAATACACCGCCCTGCTTCCTCTGGCAGACTGCCACGGACGACCTGGTTCCTGTGGAAAACAGCTATCTTTTTGCAGGTGCCCTCAAGGAAAAGGGCATTCCTTTTGCGCATTATGTCTTTCCAAAGGGCTTCCACGGACTGAGCGTCGCGACAGAGGATTTCTTCAGGGGGAACTTTGGCGAACCTTATACGATGGAGCAGGTTAGCCTTGCGGTTAAGTCTGTGAAAGCCGGACGGGGAGTGAATGTTTCTGAGAAGAGACGCTCTGAGCTTATGGCACAATTCCCGGATTCACCGGACGAAAAGCAAAAATCATCCGCACCGGAGGAATTCTTCCATTCCCAGGCAGACCAGTATAAGGATGTCCAGCTCTGGCCGGAACTTGTCGTTCAATGGATGAAGGGTCTCTGATACAGGCCCGCTCATTTGACCAGCATAAGCCTGCAGTTTTCTATGCCTGCATCCCAGAAGCGGGACAAGGGAAGGGCGCGAACCTGACAGATTATGCTGGAATTCATCGCTCCATGTCCTACAATGAGGACGTCTTTTCCTTGTGCAAGGTCTGGCTCCACAATCTCCTTTAGGAAGGAGCCGGTTCTTGCAAAAAGCTCGTCAAAGCTCTCGCCTCCTTCCACGCCCCTATATTGTGCTGGATTCTTAAAGAATGTGTATATGGGCAGGTCTGGTTTTGAGAATACGTTTTCGCAGCCCTCGTATATGCCAAAGCTCATTTCCTTAAGGCGGTCGTCGCATATTATGGGAACGTTTGTTCCCTTCAGGAAAATTTCTGCGGTTTCCCTTGCCCTGACAAGGGGAGATGAGTAGCAGATGTCAAAATGTATGCCCTTGTACTGTTCGCGGGCTTTTTCCGCCATAAGCCGCCCCTCATCGTTTAAAGCTATATCAGTTCGTCCTTGAAGCTTGTATTTGGCATTCCAGTCTGTTCTTCCGTGTCTCATTATGTATAACATTCTCTGTCAGCTCTCCTCTCCAAAAATCGGTACAGCTCGCATTTTCACAGTTGCCTCGAAAAAAAACGGCCGCAGGTTTGCCCTTCCTGCAGCCGATTTCAAGGAGTTCCGTTCGTGTCATTCTATACATACAAACATCTTGCTATTGCAAGGTTACAAAAAAAATGATTGTTTTTTAAAATATTCCCTGTATAGCACAAAATCTGTTTTTGCACTATCATAGGCGAATCATGGAAAACGCTAAGAGAACAGTGACATGCGGCGAGCTCAAGGCCGCCGATGTCGGCAAAGATGTTGTTTTGAACGGCTGGGTTCACCGCACGAGGGAACTCGGCGGATTGACTTTCATACTGCTCCGTGACCGCTACGGAATAACCCAGGTTGTCGTCGGAGACAAGGCTCCCGCCGCAGTCAAGGAAGCGGCTGCCTCGCTCAAGAGCGAGTACTGCATCGCCGTCGCGGGCAAAGTCGCCGCCCGGCAGGACAAGGACATAAACCCCGACATGGCGACCGGCCAGATAGAAGTCGAGGCACAGGAAATCGAGATATTCACCAAAAGCGAGCCGCTGCCTTTCGCCATAGACGAGGTACGGCAGAAGGACGGCAGCATCGTCCTCCCCAACGAGGATTTGAGGCTCAAGTACCGCTACCTGGATCTGCGCCGCGCCCCCATGCAGCACAACATCATCCTGCGCTCACAGGTGACTTTCGCCACGCGCGAGTACCTGACCGGAAAGGGCTTCCTTGAGATAGAGACCCCGACATTCATCAAGTCCACGCCTGAGGGGGCGAGGGACTATCTGGTTCCCTCCCGCGTCCACCCCGGCAAGTTCTACTCCCTGCCCCAGAGCCCCCAGCTCTACAAGCAGCTCCTCATGGTCTCGGGATTCGACAAGTATTTCCAGATTGCCCGATGCTACCGCGACGAGGACGCGCGGGGCGACCGGCAGCCTGAGTTCACCCAGATAGACATGGAGCTGTCCTTTACCAACCGCGAGGAAGTCCTTGAGGTGACTGAGGGCATGATGGGTCACATC
>JAFTEK010000069.1 GCA_017453705.1 Treponema sp. | reverse complement strand
GGGGGCTAGTGCCTGTCTCGATGTTATCCTTTTCATCATCACCGCCCCTTCCCTGCTCCTTAAGGCGGGACTCCAGTTCTTCCGTGATGTCGAGGATTTCACCACTAGGCAGGGAGATTTCTGGATGCACGTTGGGCTTGGTCGAATGTTCCGCCTTGGAAGTCAAATCATTGCGGTTGTACCAGTCGCTTATGTCAAAGGTGAACAGCTCCACGTATGCCGAGACATCCAGCACGGCGGGCGAGGCATCCGTGTCAAGGCTGTAGCTGTAGCCGTAGCTCACATCGACATCCTCGCCCCTGTCATAGCTACGTGACCACTCAAAGCCGAATAGCTTTTGGAAATGGCTCGTCCTGTACTCGTCCTCAGCCCGCTCCGTCCACCATGACGGAAACTTATTCCCAAGCTCCATGTCCTCCAGTTTGTCATAAGCGGAGACAATGGTGGCCTTCTCCTCCAAGCTCAGAACACCACTGACATCAGGGGAAATCTTTCCGTCCTCGTATAGTCCGTGCGATTTGAACACGCTAACGACCCTCCCGCACTGGCTTCGCAGGGTGACAGAGAAGATGTCCAGCGGCCCGCATGTGGCCAACAGGCAGAAAACCGCTATAAGCAGGTAGCTGAACTTCATGTAACGCCCACGCCTGACCAACGGCAACAGGCAGAAAACGACGCTGGCGATTATGTAATACAGGCTTGCAACACGGCTTTCAGTGAATCCGTATGCGTTCACGCGGATTGAGTATGCGATAATCTGTAAGGGTATGAGCGGAAGAAACAGAAAGTTGCCCCACTTATGAAAGAACTTTACCTTGCCTTCAAGACTGACGTAGAAAATAAAGAAGAGTGCAGTCGCAATGGAAACAAAGGGATTTATCTGCCCCACAGGCATACTGTGCGTCACAAGGCACTTTAAAAGGTATCCGTACAAGACGGCAAGCAGCACCATCGTCAGCGGAAAAAGCACATAGGACATTATCACGGTGAAAGGCTTGGGTATGCTTATCTCATGTCCTTCACGTGCCATATATGCAATAAGCACATTCACACCAAAGACCATGTAGGTAAAGCATACCACCGCAAAATATGGTGTGGAGCTGCTGAACTTGTATATAAGCTCATGGAAAGCAAATGTGACGAGCATAAGGCCGAACAACAGACAGGAAGATGCTATCCCTGCAATCACCATCGCAACTATTGTGTTGGGTGCAACCTGACCCTCATCCTGAACGGAGTGCAGCAAGTATATCGAGACGGCCAGCATAGCCAAGGCACAGCCCCAGTAACGCAACTGTACAACAGGAGAATCCGTGTCCTTGAGCAGGAAGAACAAAAGGATACAAAGAGGTATGCAGAGAATCTGCAGTGCAAGAGAAACAGAACCAGAGATATTCCGTCCCAGCTCCTTCTTGAAGGGGGAAAGCCCATCCTTCTTGCCGAACGACTTTGCCACGCAGATGCAAAGCAAGCCCGCCAGAAATGCGAACACCGCAGAAAACGCTGCGGCCATACCCCAGCGGAGACATATTTTGCCAAATGCATCTGATGCATTCCTAAGCGCTTCCACCTGATGGGAGTCGCCCCCGAATGTATCGCGGGCATCGTCAATCAGCTCGTCCCAGTGCTCACGCCCCGCACTGGCAGTCACCGCAGCAACAGCTGTAGCAAAGCTCCCCAGCACTGTCGCCGGGAAAGTCCTCACGGACTTTTTTAGTGCATTAAGCAAATCCTTAAATATGTTCATTTACTTCGTTCTCCTTATTTTAGTATCGTAATCTCTACACGGCGGTTGGCAGCCCTGCCTTCTTCCGTGGAATTGTCAGCGACAGGCTTCTCAGCCCCGCATCCCCGGCAGATGAACTGGTCGGCATTCACCCCCCTCTTGGCAAGCTCCCCAGCTATGGCGCGGGCGCGCTCCAAGGACAGCTTCTTTTCTCCGGCGGGATTTCCTGTGTCAGCCGTATGGCCTTCCACCAGGTACTGCGAGTCTGGGGCAGCCCCAAGTATCTCGGCTATCTTGTCCAGCCTCTTTTCCTGACCTGCCAGCAGTTCCGCACTGTCGCTCTTGAACTGTAGGCTGCGGATAATTAGCACGACACCGTTCTTTCCTTCCAGCACACTGTCGCCTATGGCTGGGTCAGTGGCGGTAGCAGAGCCTGCGGCACCAGATGTCCCGTCGCCGCCGTTTTTGCCATTACTGCCGCCCTTGCCGCCAGAGACTGGGCCTGCGGCCGCAATTACCGCCTTGCTGTTATAAGCAGGGGGGTATCGGGTAAAGAGCGAGATTGTGCCCTTGAGCCGCACCTGCCGTCCATCTTCATAGACAAAGCTCTCGTCCACGGTATCGCGGATTACAAGGGCATTGCCAAGCTTCTTGCTGATTATTATTGTAGCCTTGTGGCTGCCGTCCGCCTTAAGCAGGGAGGGGTCTCCGTCCGGGTCTATATTGCCCCCTCCGTAGCGTGTCGCCCACCTTGCGTTTAATACGTATACGCTTTCACCATTGTAAAAGTCATCCCTAACATAAGTGTATTCCACAAGAATCGGCATACGAGTGACAGTGCCGCTTTCCATAGGATCCACAGCCCTCTCACCCTGCGCTACCCAGCTGTCACCTATCTTGATTTTGCTCTTTGTGTATGCGGGAAAACTGCGAAAGGACGGATATCCATTGTCTTGCAGCATGACAAGCTCGCCATCGTCCGTGATTTTAAAAGAAGAGTCTATCGCCGTATGAATTCCCTCGCGGACTTTCTTGCGGTCATGCTTGGTTTCTTCCAGCACGTAAAAGTTGCCCTCATAAAGACGTGAGCCTTCGCCGTCCACCCCCCTGTCAGCGACATAAGACTGAACCTCCCGGCTCATAAGCCCGGTATACCGTCCGTTGTCATACCGGAGAAGATCAGTCCGCTCAACGAGTATATAGCTCTTTCCGCCCCTATAGCTCAAGCTGACAGACTCATCAGCCCTTACAGACAGGGACACACCGGCGTAAAGAGAAAGAAGTATTAGTAAAAGAATAGTCCGAGAACCTTTCATGCCCCTTTAAACAAAGCTGGAGACAAAAGGTTATAAGTGTCCGGCTCAGGCTTCGCCCCGCTTGTAATGCGGCAACCTCATTCTGTCAACCTGACAAGCTGATTTTCTTAGCAAGACAAGCTGATTTTCTTAGCAAGACAAGCTGATTTTCTCAGTAAGACAAGCTGATTTTCTCAGTAAGACAATTAACTTGCCGCCTGATGTAGTATTTTGCTTGCAAGGATGTTCCGAATCCGCCGATGAAATGTAATATGGAGGAAACGCTTGTACTGGCAATGAAAGAAATTGGATACGACAAGATTCGGAAACGCTCCGAAGCCTTGCCAAATGGAAAAGCGTTGGCAAGGATAGATTTTAACAATGGACAGGGCAATTGAGCCAGTTGCAAAAGCTGAATCTTGCCAGGAACTTTGACAAAGAGGATTACAATGATAAAGGGGATGCATCACATTTCAATGAAGTGCGGGACGGAGGCAGAGCTTTGCAGGGTAAAGGATTTTTACATCAGGGTTCTGGGATTGAGAATCTGCCGTGAGTGGCCGAACGGAATAATGATAGACACTGGAAACGGCCTGATTGAAATATTTACTGATGCAGAGGGGGAGCACAGCCTTGGTGTAATCCGGCATTTCGCGCTCCTTACGGATGACGTTGATGGAACTGCCGCCAAGGTAAAGTCGGCGGGCTATGAAGTCTTTGTTGAGCCGAACGACAAGGTTATTCCATCGGAGCCTGAATACCCTATAAGGATGGCGTTTTGTTACGGCCCGCTTGGGGAACAGATAGAATTTTTCGCGGAGAGGTGATGGGTTCGTCCAGACTTCACACTGGACAGGTTCAGCCGTATTCGTTAGGATAAGTCAGGATGAAAACTATAGTTTGTGCTTCACTTTCTTTTGCTGCGGTTCTGCTTATGGTTATCGTTCAGAATGTACTTTTCCTGTCCACATCTTCGCTTGAGTACCTGTACGAAACAATCTCGGGGCTTGAGTTGTATTCGTCGCTGTGCATTTTGATAATCATGCTCGCCTTCCTTCAAAGGCAGCCTGTTCCTTTTGTTCCGCCAGTTTTTCAGAAGCTCTCAAAGCGCGAGCAGGAAGTCGCAGTCCTTCTCTTGCAGGGAAAGACAACGCAGGAAACTGCCGATGCGCTCTTTGTGTCGCTCTCCACGGTAAAAACCCATATCCAGCACATTTACGAAAAAACCGGAGTGCGCAACAGGGCGGAGCTTGCCAGACTAACGCAGAATCATGTGAATGGCTGACGGCCAAAGACAAAAATCAACCTTTCGGCTGATGTTTTTTTCTTCACACTTCCGCTGATAATACAGAAGTCCTGTTCGGATAACTGCACTGGCAGGGAAGCGCATTGCCCAGGCCGGTTTCCGAACAGCTCTAATAATCGCAGGATGTACCAGTGCGGGGTGCCGCATTTGCTTAGGATGAAAGGCACCATGAGCAAGCCTGTTCCTGACAAAAGTCCGCAAGCGGGGAAATGCGGCAGGCATGGACTTCCCCTACAATAGACCTAAACAAGAGGAAAGAGGACGAGCATGGAATGGATTTCGGCGATGCAAAAGGCCATCGACTACATGGAAGCGCACCTGATGGAGGAAATCAACTATGAGGACGTGGC
>JAFTEK010000068.1 GCA_017453705.1 Treponema sp. | reverse complement strand
TCCACTGACAAGGGAAACGTAGTGCACCGGGATTTCAAGGAGAAAGGGGAGAGGGCATTCCTTAACCTGGGGCACACATTCGGCCATGCGCTTGAAAGCGTGGCAGGGCTGGGTCAGGTAACTCACGGAGAAGCCGTGGCATGGGGCATATCACGAGCGCTGGATTTGTCATGTGCGCTCGGCCTGTGCTCAAGCCTCTTTTGCAATGAGGGAAAAGACCTGATGGCATCATTCGGCTATGAGACGGCTCCCCTGCCAAAAGCCCTGTCCGGAATCCAGGATGCGGGCACAAAGCTCTTGGAAGCCATGAGGAAAGACAAGAAGAATGCGTCCAGCGGCAAAATCCGTGTAATCCTGCAGCACTACTATTGCGACAGCTTTATCACCGAGGCTGCCGACAGCGATATTCTTTCAGTCCTGACCGCCTGACAGCCCCGCCTGAGTCCCGGCCCCAGAACCGCCTGAGCCTCAGCCTAATGGTCTGCCACCTGACCGCCCAAAAGTATTTCTTGAAAAAACACGGAATGACCTTTATAATATAAGGAATGAAGAGGCTCCTCCTTCTGCTTGCTTCCTTATTCCTACTCCTCATACCCATTTCCGCGACAAACAGGACAGTACGTGTTGCCTATTATCCAGAGGGGGGCTTCCAGGAATACGACAGCAAGGAAGACCGCTACTCCGGCTATTGCTATGAATACATGCTTGCGATAAAACAGTTCGCGAACTGGGAGTATTCCTTTGTCATAGCCCAGGGAAAGGACGAGGCTATCCGGCTGGTAGCCGAAGGAAAAGCTGACCTGGTGGCGGGAGTCGCAAAGGACGATTCTTTAGAGGAAATACTGGACTTCTCTTTCAGGATACTGGCAGGCTCTTCCAAACAGCTGGTCGCCAACCCGAACAAGAGCCGTTTTTCATATGCTGACTACAAGAGCTTTAAAGGCATGAGAATCGGCGTGGATGCATCGGCAGATGACTTCCAGGGAACGGTGAAGGAATTGCGCAATTTTGCGTCAACCCACCTCTTTAATCCGGAGCTAGTATCTTTCAAAAGCAAACATGAATGTGAAAAAGCCCTTATATCCGGGGACATAGATGCCGTCCTGAGAAACAGCTACGAGAAAAACAGTTTTTATGTGATTGCCGACCTGAAATTTGAAAACCTGTACCTGGCCACATGGGAGGGGAATTCCGAGTTGCTCAAGGAACTGGACGAGGCCATGTCAGAAATTGTAAAGAACATCCCCAGTTTCCAGACCGACCTAAGCAGGCGTTACTACGGCAAAAACGAGCTTTCCATCTTTGTACCGAGCTTTGAGGAATCCCTTTTGATATCCAGCGGAAAGCCCTACAAAATAGGCTGCACCAAGACCTGGTTTCCCCTTGGATACTTTGAAGGAGACCGCTACTGCGGTCCCCTCGCTGACATATACTTCATGATAAGCCAGTACACGGGGCTAAAATTCATTTACGTGCCCTACGACAACTATGCCGAGGTCCTTGATGCCTTTGACCGTGGCGAAGTGGACATACTGTGCGAAATGCCCTTTGACTTCCTGTACGCCGAAAGGTACAATGCAAACATATCCAATGAAATAGCTACGATGAGCACCCTGGCCGTAAGCCGCATCCAGGCAACGGACAACCAATGGTACGAGCCTCAAAGAAAAGAAGAGAGAAAGCCTATCTGCCTCAGCCTGCCCCACACCTACACAACCGAGCTGGTTAGCAGGGTTTATGGAGACACATACGAATACAGAAGCTGCCAGACTATCAAGGAATGTCTGGAGCAGATCATGTCCTATGAGGCGGACATAGCTTTCCTGGGCAGCTACCAGATGGCGAGCTACCAGTCCAACCCCCGCTACTCATCGCTTTCATTCACGGTCATACCGGAGCTTCAGTATTCCATTTGCTCGGCGGTAAGGAACGACCGTGACCACAGGCTTATTTCCATAATATCAAAAGGCCTGTCCATAATAGGGCTGGAAAAAGCAAATGACATGTTCCGCTCATCCATCCAGAAGAATTCCAGCCTGAGCCTTGTCGCCTTGATATACAGGTACCCGATCGCATTCGCTATCGCTGTTATAGGCCTGCTCCTGATTTTGTTCGGGATACCGATTACGGTTTCGTACATGAGGATACTGAAACGCAAGAACGCCGACTTGAAGCGTGCAAGCAACGCAAAGACTGAATTTGTCAGCAAGATGAGCCACGACATCCGCACACCCCTCAACGGCATACTGGGAATGACATATCTGGCAAAAGCGGAGACCAACCCGCCAAAGACCGGTGAGTACCTTGAGAAGATAGACCTGAGCGGTCACTTCCTGCTGAGCCTTGTCAACGACATACTGGACATGAACAAGATAGTGGGCAAAGGTTTTGACCTTCATCCAGAGCCATACCCCCTTGACGAATTCAAGTCATACCTGACTGCTATAATAGCCCCCTTGTGCATAAAGAAGGGGATAGCATACGTGATAGACGACATTGACTTGGACGGGGCTCTTCTTGTGGACAGGCTGAGGTTCAACCAGATATTCGTCAACCTCCTGTCCAACTCCGTCAAATACACAAAGCCCGGCGGCCATGTCCACTTGTGGTACGCGAATGTCTCCACCGACGACAAGACGTTCATCGGCGAAATCATCGTGGAGGACAACGGCATTGGCATGAGCGAGGAATTCCAGAAAAGGATGTTCGAGCCTTTCACCCAGGAAAAGGAGACCCAGGCCAACATGGGGAGCGGCCTGGGGCTGTTCATCGTCAAGCAGCTCATTGAGTCGATGGGCGGCTCCATAAGGGTGGAGAGCAAGAGCGGAAAGGGTAGCAAATTCATAGTGAGCCTGTCACTGGAGATGGTGCCAATCAAGAGGGAGAAGAAAATAGAACGCACAAAAAAGGATTTGCTGGACGGCCTGCACATCCTGATGTGCGAGGACAACGATATAAACGCCGAGATAGCCTCGCAGATGCTTGTAAAGAGGGGGATGCACGTTGACGTGACCG
>JAFTEK010000067.1 GCA_017453705.1 Treponema sp. | reverse complement strand
TTGTAGACAGGAGCCACAACATGCTTTGCCTGTAGAAGACCCAGGTAGTCAAACCAGATTATGCCGAACACAGAAAATATAAGTATAAGAATGAGAAGTAATATCGATTTTCCTAAAGCCTTTGCGCGTGACACATCAACACCCCTGCCCTTTTTTAAACCTATCGGTCAACTTCAACTATCGGCATAGCTGGAAAGAAACGTAAAAGAAAAATAACAATCCATCAGAGGTTTCTTTCCAGAGCAGGTATTTCCTATTTCTTTATAAGGCCGCCTATTGCCGAGCCTAATGTTATGTCATTGTCACAGCTGACAATCTCGTAGTAAAGCTCCCTCTGCCTGAGCAGAATTTCCTCAAGGTATGACTCCACGCGGGGGCGAACCTTGTATGTTTTATAGAAGGAAGTTCCGTCACACAGGAGGCAGACAGGCTTTGTCGCTTCCTTTCCGCACCCGCCCTGAATGACGCAGGCCGCGAGTATGGCCGTGGCAAGGCGGGCACAGCGGTCAACGATGGCATCGAGCAGCTGGAAAAGCTTATCATAGTCATCTGCCGTCGCGCTCTCAGCGGCCTTTGCCCCCAGTATGCTTGCCGTGGAATAAGGGGCGTGAAGGAAGTTGTCCATCTCTATCTGGGTCAGACCCTTTATCTGCAAAAGGGACTGGCAGAACTTGTCGCTGAAAAGACCCTCTGAAGCCGCGGCATGAACCGCCTCATAGCTGAGCGGCCCCATGTAGGCCCCGGAGCACTGCTTTTCCATGAGGCCAGTGCCGGGCTTTTCGCTCTTCTTGTCCAATGCTATGTCAAAGTCACTCTTTATAACATCAGCAAACTTGCCGCTCTCGCAGACGACAATCTGCCTTTTCAGGTTTTTGTAGCGGGAATCCTCGCCCTGTATATAGGCTCCGTTCATGCCAGTACCCAGGATAAAGCCGACATAGCTGGAATACTTCATTCCGTCAGCCACCGTGGCTGCCCCGGCGAGCAACGCGGCAACAGTGTCATTTAGGAGGGAAATCTTGACATCCTTTTTCCAGCCGTGTGCCTTGAGGGCCTTGGCAAGCTCCTTGCCTATATGGCTGCCCACAACCTCAGGGGCCTTTATCTCCTTGGAGAAGTTTATGAGAACTCCGTCACCGTCCTCGGTGATGGTCATGGGATATGAGAAGCAGAATCCGATTTTGTCGGACTTGTCCTTGAGGTGCTCCAGGTTTTCCGCGAACTTGTCAAAGAAATCCTTCTTGGAAAGCTCCCCGTCCGTACCGGGCATCCGCGTCTTCTCCATAAAATCGATGGAAGGCTTGCCCTTGCCGTCAAAACTGACAAGGCAGGAACGGAAGTTCGTACCGCCCGCGTCAATCACGATGACGCTCTGTCCGTCAGGTCCTTTGTCCGGCGGGTTGCAGAAGGTACGGATCATGTCCTGCCCCGCCTTGCGCCCTGAAAGCCCCTCGTTCATATCAAAGAGAAGGGCATCCACCACTGCGTCTATGTCCTGCTTGACTGGAAAATTGTGCCGACCCAAGAAGGCCGCTACTGCTGTGTTCATTGGAAAGCTCCTTGGAAATATCACTGAGATGACTAAAAGTTATTGGTCTATTGGTCATCTCAGTGACTATTTTTCCATTATAACACAACTTGCGGAAAATTCAAGGCTATTTTCCTTAGAAGCAGCTTAGAAGTGGCTGTTGAACTCCTTGTCGTTCTCCGATTCCGCAGGAGTGCGCTGGCTGTTATTCCAGCCGCCCTGGGAGAAGGGCCTGTTAGGAATGACAAGGGCACAGATGATGTAGGCGATTATCCCCGACCCTCCTGCCAGCGTCAGCACGACCCAGATAAGACGGACAAGCGTCGGATCCATGTTGAAATACTCGGCGATTCCACCACAAACCCCGCAAATCGTCTTCTGCTCTGACTTGTAAAGTCTCTTGGCCATTATAATACTCTCCTTTTATTATGCCTGGGCCGCAGCCTGGCTCTTGATTTTGACGCTTCCCATCCCGCAGTTGACTGAGAAGTGATCCTTTTCTTTTCCCCGCTCTCAAAGGTCGTTATTCCCCCCTTGCGCAGGTTGTCGTACTCAAAGCTCCCAAGGCCGACCTTCGCATATACGGAGTGCCCGCCCTCGGGTTCCACTATGTCAAACTTGACCTCTCCCATTCCGCAGTCAACGGTGGAAAGACCGTCCAAGCTCCCCTTGATTTTCAGGCTGCCCATGCCACACCTGATTCTGCTTGAAGCGGAAACCAGGCTATCCAGCTCAATAAGCCCCGCCCCAACCTCAATATAGCTTCATTTGCATGAAAGCTCAACATCTTTTGCCTTGAAGGATCCCGCCTCCAAATGAAGTTTAAGAAAATCAAAAGCCGCCCCCTTGGGCACACGGATAAGTATCCTCGGATGGTTTGAACCGCCATCATCAACATCCTTGTGGCCTATCATCCCCAGGAATGAAACCCTTCGGGAATTCTCTATGGAAAGCGTCCCGAAAGGCGACAATCCAAAACTTATATCACCCGGCCCAAGCCCCCTATAGTCAAGGGAGAAGGCATCGGGATTCTGATCATTTGTTATCATCACGACTTCGGCGACACCAACCGAGATGTCCAGTGACTTGACCTCGCTCCTGGTGAAGGCGCCGGAGCTTCCGCTGTCGCTCGTGTTCTTGCGCTTCTCCCTCTTCTCGGCAGGAAGGCCCGCAAATTTGGACAAAATGCTGGAAGCAAGCTCCTGCGGGCTTCCGAATTCCCGCATGACCTCCTCATCATTACCAGCGTCCTCAAAGTAGCCCAGGTAATACTCCAGCGCATCATCCTGCTCTTCCACGCTCAGCGAGCGAAGCTCCCATTTCAGTTCCTGAAGGTACTCGTTCCTTGTCATTTTTTCCTTCCTTTATATTTGGCCAGTTTGCCTTAATTGTTTGCAGTGATGCCCAGCAGGATCCCGTCCATCTTGTTCCTGTAGTCCTGCCAGTCCCGTCTGTAAGCGTCCAGAGCCGCGACGCCCTGTACCGTTATCCTGTAATATCGCCTGTTGCGACCCGAAAATTCCTTGTCGTAGGTTTCCAGCAATCCAGCCGCCTGAAGCCTACGTAGCACCGGATAAAGGGAGCTTTCGGACACATCCATGACGCTTCGAACGTCCTGGGTTATCCTGTAGCCGTAAGTCCCTTCGGAATCCCGTGCCACTATGGAAAGCACTACAGCGTCCAGAACTGCCGAACCCGCCGTAAAAGTCATCCATACCTCCTTGTAAGCAATATTATTTTTGATATATTATTGTTTACACTGATAATATACATAGAATAATATTATTTGTCAAGAAAATTCTCAAAAAAAATCACCATAGTGTGTGCCTCACACCTCGCATAGTGTGTGCCTCACACCTCGTATAGTGTGTGTCTCACACCTCACATAGTGTGTGCCTCACACCTCGTATAGTGTGTGCCTCACACCTCG
>JAFTEK010000008.1 GCA_017453705.1 Treponema sp. | reverse complement strand
TACGGAGCCTGTACGACAGGATGATGTATATAAGTATGCTTCTTGCCCAGGGGCATGGCGGTGATAAGGTCCTGAAGAATCTTGCAAAAGACAAGTTATGGGAAGCCCAGTCCATGTTCTATTACGCATCTTTTCCCTCTGGTATGCCGGCTTCTTCGGAAAAAAGACAGGAGGCTTTTAGGCTCTTGAACGATGCGGAGCTTCTTATCCGTCAGGGACAGGCCTCTAGGAAAGGGGCAAAGGAGCTTGAGGAGCACAGCTCGATAATCTCCTACGATTATGACAGGAACGGCATAAACGAGTATGTGTGCAGCCTTAGGAGGCTTCGCCTTGTCATAACACGGCTTGGAGCGCAGATTGTGGAACTGGACAATGTTTTCAATGGTTGCAACTATGCAAGCAGTCCGTCATGCCTGTCCTCCTTTGATGAGTCCACAGATGCTTATACGAGGGGTTTTTTCGCCGAGCATTTCTTTACCGGTGAAAGTCTTGCTGAATATGGCCGCACACTCCATTCAGCTGAGGGGGATTCATTTGCGTCCATACTTTTTGACGAAAAAAAACTTGATGTCAAGCGCAATGAAATCACATTCTCCGCAAGCTGCTGCCTTGGAGCTTCCAGAGTTCCTGTTGAGCTTATAAAAAAATATACGGTGCTGGATGACGGTATTTCCATACAGTGCATATTGAGGAATGACGGTCAGGAAGCCTTGAAAGGTTTTTTCGTGTCAGAGTCAAACTTTGCCCAGACAGATTTTTCCAAAAACTCACTCTCGCAGTATTCATGTGAGCTGGTATTGGACGGAGACACAAGGCGGCTTGATTCCTCCAAGCCTTTCATGTCATCAGGCGGGGCTTCAGCTCTGCGCGTCACTGACGGCTATGACAAGATGCAGTTCAACTTTGTTCCTAATGAGGAGGCAGGATTCATAGCTGATTTGATTTCCTTCAGGAGGCCTGATTCCTATGGGCTTGTGGGGGAAGATTCAAAGAGCCTTGTCACTGCTTTCTTCTGGGAAATAGACCTTGCCCCCGGACGTTCGGTTGAAAAAAACATCAATTTTTCAGTGACGGCTGTTTCAGGCAAAAAGAAAAGAATATCACCTTCCCTTTAGCTTCTTGACGAGCTTACGGAAAAAGAAAGCCCTTGCTTTTTCTGCCGTGATATACAGGCGGTAGCCGCAGGGCTTGAGGGCAATGTCAAAGCTGCCCGGCCGGTGCACAATCCTTCCTCCGAATCCAGTCTTGAAAAGATACAGTCCGTGCATGGGGTGGCTCTCGTCGTCTGTCGGCGGCATCCCATAGAAGTCGTATTCCGGGCAGCCGTATGCCTTGGCGTCTTTCATCGCAGTCCACTGCAGCAGGTATGCCGCCATCAGGTTGCGCTTTATGTTCCCGCTCGCTCCATACAGGTACACGGCTTCCCGCCTGCAGAAGAGTGTGATTATTCCCGCCAGGTAATCCCCCTCGTGCCTTGCAAGATACAAGGAGATTATGGGGCTGTCATTTGCGATGCCATCCTTTTTTTCTGTTTCATGCGCCTTGCGGCTCCGCTCAATCAGGTCCCGGTAGTATTTTTTTGCGTGGAAGCTCACTCCGTCTCTCTCGGAGGTAAGCTCAAAGAGCCTGTAGAACTCATCGAACTTTTCCTCGAATTCCGCCTCTCCCCCATGATAGCATGATACTTCCACGCCTTTCTTGGCTGCCAGACGTATGTTATATCTCCATTTGCTTTTCATTGCGGAGAGGATTTCTTCCTCACTTCTCTGCAAATCAACTATCGTCGTGTCAGGCGGCTGCACAGCGACAGGAGAGACATACAGGGGTATTTTCATATCCTTTGCCAAGGCTGCCGTCTTTTTTACGTAAGCGTCCCTGTCACAGGTTTCCGAGAAGTCAATGGGGCAGTCATAGCGGACTAACAAGGTATACTTGGGAAGAAAGCCTTTTATGCAGTCTGCAATTTCACACAGGCGTTCCAGATATGCTTGATGCCCCTCTCCTTCGTCAAGCTCTGGAGCCATAGGGATGTAAGCAAGGCTTGCCTTCTTTATCTTGAGGGAGAAAGTACGGACTAGGACGGTCAGGGGCTTTTCTCCCGGTTCTATCTGACTTTCGCAGGGGGTGAGCCTGCCGTCTTGTCCTGTCTTGAAATAGAGGGCTTTCCAGCCGTGGGCTTCCTTGAATGAAGCCCAGAAAGCTGTCTGCAAAAAATGCTGCGGCCTGCTGTTTTGTATTGTGTCAGTGGACATCGCCGTTAACTGTATGGGCGGTTACTATCTCCTTGCCGTCCGCTGTAAGCTTGCAACCACCGACCATAACAGACTTGTCTTTTACAGTTATGGCGACTTTAAAGAATTCGTCTGCGGGAATTTCGCCGGGCTTCTCCGTTATTGCTTCTCCGTCCAGGCATACCCGGACACCTGCCGCAGCCCAGGGAGCTTCTAGCGGCTCCACGCAGTCCTTGCCGTCCGCATCCTTGTAGTCCGCGGCGAGCAGCATACCGTGGCTTTCTATTCCCCTCATCGTTCGTGGGGCCAGGTTGTAGGCGAGTATTATGTGCTTGCCAAGCAGATCCTCAGGCCTGAGGTATTCGCGCAGCCCGCTCTGGATAATCCTCTCCTGTCCGCTCCCGTCGTCCAGATGCTCCACGTAGAGCTTTTCCCCCTCAGGGTTGTTCTCAACTTTCGTTATTATCGCGACGCGGAGGTCTATCTTCTCGTTGAAGAATTCCTTTTGGTTTGCCGCGAGCTCCGGGGCTTTTTTATCTTTTTTTTCCTTTTTCTTGCCGGTTGATTTACCGTCCTCGGTTTTGCCTTCCCTCTCTTTCTGGTTCCCGGAGAACTTGAGCTTGAATGCGTCCGCTGTCTTCTGATCAAGGGGGGTGAAGAATACTTCCGTTGGGCTTACTGTGGAAAGGCCCTCCAGTTTGCCAAGGTCATTCCAATTAAGTCCGCCTTCTATACTCGCCTCGCCGAATTTGGGCTCGGAAATCTTCTTGCCCAGGTATGAAAGAATTTTCTCGGAGAACTGTGGCATGAAGGGGTGAGCCATAATCATCAAGTCCTTTATCATGTAGGCAAGGTTGTGGATGAGTTTTGCCGCCCTCTCCGGCTCTGTTGTACGGGTTTTCCAAGGCTCGGTGTCTTGGAATGCCTTGTTGCCTATGTCGGAAATCGCGAAAATCTCGTGGAAGGCATCCTTTAGCTCTGCCCACTCCATGCGCTCTGTCATCGTGGCTTCGTGCTCGCGAACCTGTGCCCACATATCCTCGTCCACTGGAGCTTCGGGGATTTTGCCATCGTAGTATTTGTTTATGAAAAGCAGGGTGCGGTTTACCAGGTTGCCCAGGTTGCCTATAAGCTCCCCGTTGTATTTCTCGCGGAACTCCCTCCATGTGAACTGGTAGTCCTGCTTTTCCGGCCTGTTGTAGAAGATGTAGAACCTCCATGCGTCAGCCTTGATTCCAGATTCCTTTGCGTCAGTGCCGAACACGCCGATGCCCCGACTTTTGGAGAACTTGCCGTCTTCGTAGTTCAGGAACTCTGTCGAAGACATGTGGAAGAGCTTGGTCCAATTGCGGCCGCTTCCCAGCTGCGTGCAGGGGAATACAACCGTGTGGAATGGTATGTTGTCTTTTCCGATGAACTGGAAGAGCTGGATGGGAAGCTTGTTTTTGCCGCCCTCGCTTTCTTCGGGAAGCCACCAGTCCTTCCAGTCAAAGGATGCCTTGCCGGCTGCCTTCAGCTCGTCCTCCAGCTGCTTGGTGATGGAAAGGTATCCTATGGGTGCGTTGAACCAGACGTAGAAAACTTTGTCCTCGTAGCCTGGGCGGGGGACAGGGATTCCCCACTTTAGGTCGCGGGTAATCGCCCTCTCGTTAAGCCCGTCGCGGATCCATGCCTTAGTTATCGT
>JAFTEK010000066.1 GCA_017453705.1 Treponema sp. | reverse complement strand
TGCCGTGAAGATGAAAAACTCATCGATAAAGCAGTATGCCAGCGCGGGGAAGAAGCCGATGCAAAAAGCCAGCCAATAGCTGCCTTTGGCGAGCTGGGTGTTCAGGAAGAAGAACAGCAGGCATGGAACTGCAAGCAGCATGAATGTGTACATGTTTTGTCATATCCTCCTAGATCTGCCTTGCGAATTCCTTGACCAGGGCCGGAATCAGGGTCTCCACTTTGCCCTCGCAGCTGGCTCCCGATGCATTCTTGTGGCCGCCGCCACCGAACTTGGAAGCCACGACGCTTACGTCAACCCTGTCCTTTGACCTCAGGCCAAGGGTGCAGGTGCTGTCGCTGTCCTGCCTGACAAATGCGACTGCTTCCACACCTTCCACTGCAAGCATCAAGGAATAGAATGCGTCGGAATCTCGGCCTTCCTGCCCGTACCTTTTCGTGTCCTCCTGGCTCTCGTAGCTTACAACGAGCTTTCCGGACAGGTAGTGTTCGGCCCTGTTAAGGATTATTCCCAGTAGTTTTCGTGTGTTCCAGCCCTTGCCCCCGGTCATCGTCTGGTATGTTTCCCTGGGGTTGCTGCCGGCCTGCACAAGGCGGGCGGCGGCACGGAATACCTCCGCGTCCTTGCTCCCAAGGTAGCGGAAAAAGCCCGTGTCAGTGGAAAGGCCGAAGAAGAGGGTCTTTGCGTGTTCCGCCGTGGGCTTGCCGACCAAGGCTTCGTAGAGCTGCTGGACTAGCAGGGCCGCGGCCGGGGATGTGGGGTCGATTATCGCCGGACTGCCTTCCACGGAAGCCGTCTTGTGGTGGTCTATGATAAAGGAGTCCAAATCCTTGACCTGCTCCTTAAGCTCATCCCCCAGTCGTGAAAGCTCCGAGCAGTCCACGATTATAAGGCCTGTCCCTCTCCTGTCCTGCTCCGACATGAAGGGAAGCTCTGCCTTGAAGAGGGGGGCAAACTGCCTTACCTCGCTACGTTTAAATGGGCCTGCGTTTAGCAAAATGCACTCTTTGCCAAAGTGCTCCAGTATGTAGGAGACTCCCAGGCTTGAGGCCATGCAGTCACCGTCAGGCTCCTTGTGTCCTATGACGACAAAGCGTCCATATTTGTCAATGAAGACCTTGAATGACTCGATTTGTTCTTGTGAGAGGCTGATCATACTGTGTTGAATTTATAGGAAAGAATACAATTTGTAAACAGGCTGAAGCAAGCAGGCCGCCACGCTTATTGTAACGACCTGCTTGGATTATCTATGGAAGCTCTTTTAGAACTTTACGTCAAGAGTCGTTGCGTCCGCGCTGACCCCGGCATCGTAGCCGTTGGGGGCGACTGCCCACACGTCATCAGCCTTGCTGACCGGAACTGTCAGCACAACCTTGTAGAACTCGCCGCCCTTGTAGAACACGGTCATAAGGTTGTCTATAGTCTTGATCTTGTTGCGGAAGAAGAGCTTGTGGGTCTTGTGAGCCTCAGGGGTAACGCCCTGGTAAGCCCAGCTCTTGGGGATGCTGACCTTGCCAATCTTGTAGCCGGCCTTTTCGTAAAGGATTGTATATGCGTCAAGGGAATCATAGATCCTAGAGACAACGAAAGTCTGGTAGCTGATGTCGGAAACATTGTCACCATGATCCCAGACCTTCTTTGCCGTAGTATCCTGTGCGGCAACTGCCATCACCATTCCGGCGGCAAGAACGAGCGCGAACAAAATCTTCTTCATGTGTAAATCCTCCATGCTATAATGCATTCGACCTGTTCGGAACCGCCAGCGGAGCCTCAAGGCAACACCCGGTTGGTTTCCTCCAGGTCTGCATTTTTTCAGGCTAAAGCCTTGCAAAAATGCGAATTATAAGATTGCCGTTTGGAAAGCTGAAGCTTACAAACAGCCCTGTTATATGGGTTTTAGCTACGGAATAAGGGCCAGCATTATGGCCTTTATCGTGTGCTTGCGGTTCTCGGCTTCGTCCCATACCTTGCTCCTGTCGCTCTCGAACAAGTCCTCAGTGACTTCCTCGCCCTTTACGGCTGGCAGACAGTGCAGGAATATGGTTGAATCCTTTCCCGTGGCGGCCATCAGGGCCTTGTT
>JAFTEK010000065.1 GCA_017453705.1 Treponema sp. | reverse complement strand
GTAATAGACGCGATGAGAGGCAAAATCCAAGAGCTCGGCTGTGAGTTCCGCTTTAACTGCCGTTGTACAGGTTTTATAATACAAGAGAAAGACGGTGAAAAAACCGTCACCGGGCTAAAAGTCAAGGACACAAAGAACGGAACTGAAGATACTATTGTCTGCGATGCCGTCCTGCTCGCAACAGGACACTCAGCCACGGACATCTACATGACACTAGCCGCACTAGCCCCTGAAAGCCTGGAAAGCAAGGGCTTTGCCTTCGGCGTCCGAGTGGAACACCCCCGTGCTCTTATAGACAGCATCCAGTACCACGGAGATTCTGCAGCCGCCAGAAATCTGGGGGCGGCAGAATACCGCCTTACAAGCCAAGTTGACTCCCGTGGCGTGTACAGCTTTTGCATGTGTCCGGGAGGCTTCATAGTTCCCAGTTCCAGCGAGGCAGGACAGATTGTCATAAACGGAATGTCAGCTGCAGGCCGCAACAGCCTATGGAGCAATGCAGCCATAGTAGTGGAAACCCACCCGGAAGACATCCCCGAACAATTCCAAAAACAGGCAAAGGACATGGGCTGCCCCGCGCTGGCAGGACTTCTTGCCAGGAACTGGCTTGAAAAAGAAACTTGCAAGCACGGTGACGGAAATCAAAAGGCTCCGGCACAGAGGCTGCTGGACTACCTTGCCCAGCGGGAAAGCCCTTCCCTTCCACGCACAAGCTACACACCTGGCATAGTTTCCAGCCGCCTGGACGAATGGCTTCCTCCCCATCTTAACAAAAGACTCCCTGATGCCCTCCGAATCTTTGATGAAAAGATGAAAGGCTACATCAGTGACGAAGCCCTGATTGTTGCAATCGAAAGCCGCACCAGCACCCCGGTCCGTATACTCCGCGACAAGTCGAGCGGCCAGTCCCCCGCCATAAAAGGCTTGTACCCCGCAGGGGAAGGCTCCGGCTACTCAGGCGGCATAGCCAGCAGCGCGATGGACGGCATGGCACAGTGCGCTTGTATCATCCAATCTTTCGGCCTGTAAAGACTTATTGTTCTTTTTGTGCAAATGCGGTAGAATCAGCTTATGGCTATAGACAAGTGGGAAATCGTAATAGGCTGTGAGATTCATACCCAGCTTTTGACTAAGACAAAGGCCTTCTGTGCCTGTGAGAATAGATACGGCGGAATGCCCAACACAAGGGTCTGCCCTGTATGCCTGGGACTTCCCGGTGCCATGCCCAGAATAAGCAAGGGCTACGTGGAACTGGGAGCAGTCGCAGGCCTTGCCCTTAACTGCGACATAGCTCGTTTCACAAAGTTTGACCGCAAACATTACTTCTACCCTGATTTAACAAAAGGCTACCAGATTACCCAGTACGACATCCCCCTCTGCACGGACGGACACGTTGACCTGCCAATGGCCAGGTATCCCGCTGACCAGAGGCAGGGAGGGGCAAAGTTCCGCCCGACAAACTTCATCGGCAAGGACTGCATAATAGAGGGGGGCAAATACCGCCGCGTCCGCGTGGAGAGAATCCACTTGGAAGAGGACGTAGGAAAGTCACTCCACCTGCCGGGCAAGCACTCATACATAGACTACAACCGCTCAGGCACCCCCCTCATAGAAATTGTCACCAAACCC
>JAFTEK010000064.1 GCA_017453705.1 Treponema sp. | reverse complement strand
AATCCTCTATGAACTTCCTGAGAAGGGGGCTGCCCACATGGACTCCGCCTGATATGGTGTCGCACTTTGTGTCCTTGGGAGGGTTGTGCATTATGGCAATCAAGTTGTTCCACTCACCGGCATCCTGCTGTGTCACCATTGCAAAATCTGAAAGCAGCTCTTCGTCAGTTCGCTCAAAGGGGGTTGTTCCGGTGAACTTGCTTCCGCCGCCGCTCCCTGTGATGGAAAGCCCGTCGTGGCTAGAAAGGATTTTTTCCACGGAGACATCGCGTTTTTCCAGTTCTTCCAGAAAGACCGGCTCATCGCAGTTCCCTATTACGGCGTATATGGATTCGTGCATGGAGCACAGTTTTTCCAGCGCGGGCAGGCCCGTTGAGCTGTCGCCGAATTTTGCAAAGTCACCGGCAAACAGGACAGCATCTGCTTCCTTGAAAATTTCTGCCATCTTATCCAGCACAGACAGGTTGCCGTGCAAGTCGCTGATTGCTAATAGTTTCATCGATTGTCCCTCCTGTTGTCCTGTTTTACAGGGCTTTTTTTAGCTCTTCCATCTGTTCGTGAGTACCTATTGTGATACGTACAAAATCCTCTATACCAGGTGTGGCAAAGTGGCGGATCAGGATACCGGCGGACTTTGCTTTTTCGTAAATCTGCCTGCCTCCGATTCCGTCCTTGCGCGTGAACACGAAGTTTGTTGAGCTGTCCAGCACAAAGTAGCCTTTTTCCCTCAGAAAGGCGGTAAAATCATCCCTTTCAGCCACAATCTTGCGGGCATTCTCGGCATAGTATTCCACTGCCTTGCAAGAGGCTATGGCGGCGGTTTTGGCAACAAAGTCCACGGGGAAGTGGTTGAAAGAGTTCTTTACCCTAAACACGGCCTGAATCAGCTCCGGGTTTGCCACGATGTAGCCCAGCCTCATCCCTGCGAATGACAGGGACTTGCTGAATGTCCTGACAATCACAAGGTTTTTGTGTGTACGCAGCAGGGGCAGGCTGCTTTCACCGCCAAAGTCACAGTAGGCTTCATCGACCACAACGACCTTTCCCTCCGGGGCTGCGTCCAGAATCCTCTCGACTTCTGCTCTCTTTAGGGCAAGGCTGGTAGGTGCGTTGGGGTTGGCGAATATCATGCCGCTTTTGTTCCTGGAAGATGCCTGTATCATCTTGTCCAAGTCGAGCTTCCAGTCGGCAAGGAGCGGAACGCGCTCCATTGGAATCTGGTAATAGCCGCAGTAGACCGGGTAAAAGCTGTATGTATGTTCGGGAAAAACAAGGGGGCGGTCGGAGTCAAAGAAAGTATAGAACACAAAGCTTAGGACTTCATCGCTTCCGTTGCCGCAGAAAATCATGTCGGGAGTTATTTCAAAGCCCAAATCCGCGCTGGCATTTTCACTTGCAAAGGCTCCCCCGGTTTTGTTGAGCATATTGGCAATCTCGCACCTTAGCTCGGTAACATCCGGGTCTGGATACAGGCCTAGTTTCTCCGGGGATTTTTCCAGGGCATCCTTGACGGCACTAATGACGCTGGGGTGCGGCGGATAGGGGTTCTCGTTGGCATTGAGCTTTATATAAGTCCTGTCAGTCGGCTGTTCGCCGGGAACATAGGGATTAAGGCTTTCCAGCCTCTTTGAAAGAAATTCCATGTTCCCATTGTACTGTAAATGCCTGATCTGAACAAGATAGGCAGTTTCAAAAGTCACGGCACAGTGTTGCTTGCAACAATGCGATTGCCGTGGACTCTTTGAAACAGGCTCAGGTCATATGCCTACCGGTGCTGGCGGAAGAGCCAGTCCCTTATGCTTTCGATTTCATAGGTGCGGGTCCATGTATAAGGATGGTTTCCGCCTTCGAATATGCCGCAATTTATGGGGGCTTTCTGGGCAATGATTGTCTTTGCCGCAGATTCAGACAGCTTGGCATCCTCCCCGGCCTTCCACTTGCCGTATGCTACTTGGGCACCTGCGCTCTCCCATGCGTCGGTGAGCAGGTTGGCACGTGAATATGCGGCAGAATCCCCTTCGCTGACCTGCAGCCAAATCTTTTGTCCTGCAAGCTTGGATGGGTTGGCGACCTGTTTCTGGGGGGCCACCAGCAACATTCCGGCAAAGAGGTCGGGATAGTTTTCGGCGAGGGTCATAAGTGCGTTTGCGCCTTCTCCCTGTCCTACTCCGTACACCCTGCCTCCGTCAACCCTGTTGCTTTTGCCGATGCTGTCAATGAGTTCCTTGATGGCAGAGATGGCCTCTGTGACGCTGCCGTCCTCAGCTACCAGCTTGCCGTGCTCCTGTTCGTTTGACCGCAGGTATTGGATGGCGATTACAATGCACTTGTGCTTGGACTGCTCCTGGCCGCTGGCCCAGATAGTCCCTCCCTGTCCCTGCAAAAGGACTGCCTTGGGGGCATCGGAGACAACATGATCGTCACCTATGAACACGACAAGGGGATAGTTCCAGCCTGACAAATAGTTTTCCGGCATGTATATATTGTAGCGGAACTTCAGGTTGGTCTTGTTATAGATAAAGCTCTTTTCCGCGAACTTTTCGACAAGTTCCGGGCTGGAGATGTTTGGTGTAATCACGCTGTATGAACCTATAAAGGCCGTCTTGGAGTTGCTTGACAGGACTTCTCCCGTCTGTGTCACAGTAAGCTTGGTCTCGTAAGGCAAGTCTTCCAGTGAATTCCAGTCAGGTTCGCTTTCCATCTTGTTGGAGCAGTCCAGCGTCAGGGTTACATCCTTGCCTTTGACGGAGACTTCCTTTATGACGCGCCCGTCAACCCTGTAGTCATCGATGGTTACGGATGATGGCAGGATGTTCTTGGTATAGGAGAGCGTTATTGACGAAGCTTTAACCCCGTCAATGAAGAGGTCTGAATTGACAGAAACCTCCTTTATGCCCTCGTTTGCGGGAATCTGCTTTACTGATGCCGCTGATGCCGCCATGCAAAGGCCTGCCATCAGGACAAGTGAGCTGTAAAAACTCTTTTTTCCAAAGCACTTCATGTTATCTTCCTCCATTATCATAAATCGAAATTTAAATCGAAAATCCTCAATAAAATAAACAACAATTTGTGATTTCGTAACGAAATGGAGCTTGTTTTTACAAAAATTTTCTGAGCTTCCGTCAAATTGATTTTCAATGCCTTTTGTGCTAGTATAGCGGCATGGGACTTTTTTCAAAGAAAGAACTGCTGCCTTCCCAGACCGTAGTGCAGGAAGTGCTTAAAGCCAAGAAGGGCGAGCGTGCCCTGATTATAGCAAATCCAGAAACAAATGTGATTGCCCAGGAGCTGTACACTGCCTTTATAGAGGCGGGAGCCAGCCCTACCCTGGTTTTCCAGCCAAAGAAATCCTCTATGGACTTTGCTGAACAAGCTGTTATAGGGGCGATAAAGAGCGAGCCTGAGATGATTCTCTCCATATCTGCCGGTAAGCTTGGCAAAGACAGGCAGGCTTTGGAAAAGCCATATATCGTTGAGTCTGACGGAAAAAGCCAGTCCTTTGACAGTACGTTTGACTGGCTGCTTTCCGGAAGGAAGGCAGTCCGCGCGGTTTGGACTCCGGGCTTAAGCGAGGATATGTTCAACCGCACTGTGAACATAGATTACAAGCTCCTGGCTGACCGCTGCCGGGCTATAAGCAAATGCTACGAGGGGGCTGTCAGCGTCCACGTCACCTCTCCGGCAGGAACTGATATCATGGTTGGACTTGCCGGTAGAAAGGCGATGGTGGACAACGGTGACTTTTCCACCCCTGGCTCCGGTGGCAACATCCCGGCGGGAGAGACCTTTATAAGTCCGGTCGTGGGCAGCTGTGAAGGAAAGATAGTCTTTGACGGAAGCATGACCTTTGCGACGGGGGACGCAATGCTTTCCAGCCCGATAGAAGTAGAAGTCACATCTGGATTCGTAAGCTCCATAAAGGGAGGGGCTGAGGCAGACCGCCTGCTCAAGGACATAACGGCGGCGGAGAGCGAGGCCTTGGCTATGGTCAGCAAAAAGAAATTCAGCGAGGAGCAGGGGGCAACCTATAAGAGGAACGCCCGCAACATCGGGGAGCTTGGAATAGGGCTCAATCCTGCGGCCTCCATTACCGGAAATATGCTGGAGGATGAGAAGGCTTTCCGTACCTGCCATTTTGCGATTGGAGAGAACTACGACGGAGATGCTCCTGCCCTGATTCACTTTGACGGCATTGTTCGCTGCCCGACTATAGCTGTTAGCTACCAGGATGGCAGTTCCCGTATCATCATGGAAGGCGGGGAGCTTAAGCTTTGACCTTTAGGGAAGTGCTGATTAATATAGGAGACATTAATCAGCACTTCAAAAGCAAGCGGCTTGTGCGCCCAGTCCTTTGACCTTTGCCCCATAATACACTATAATCTGACGCATATATGGAAGACAAGCACAGGGTCGTTGGAGCGAAAATTGACATAAACGAGAGCGAGGTCAAGAGCTTCTTTGACAGGCGATGTGAGAAGAAGCTGCCCTACCTATACAATTACGTGAATTATCAGGACAAGCACCCGGAGCTGGCCTTGGAGAGGGATCGCTACGAGAAGGATAAGATTCTGCCCCTGCTCAATCTCAGGCGGGGCAGCAGGGTTCTGGACATAGGCTGCGGTGTTGCTCGCTGGGCTACCGAGGGGTTCATGGGCACAATCTCGTCCGAGGGCATTTACGTCGGGGTGGACTACACGGCGGGCTTGCTTGATATGGCCAGAAAGAACACGGCTTCCCATTCCAACTGCCGTTTTTACTGTGGAAGATTCCAGGATATTCTTTCCGTCCTGCCGGATGAGCTTAAGGAAGCTGGATTTGATGTAATCCTTGTCAATGGCGTGATGATGTACATAAACGACGAGGATATTGCTAGCTGCCTGGACAGCGTTAACAAACTCCTGGCTCCCGCCGGAATTGCCTATCTCAAGGAGTCGGTCGGCTTTACAGAGCGTCTGACGCTGAACGAGACCTATTCGGACGAGCTGACCAGCAATTACAGTGCCATTTACCGGAGCATCGCTGAATATGATGCCTTTTTTGCCCAGTACCTGCCGGGCTCGGCTTTTACAGTCCTGGAAAGGGATGATATGTGGAAGTGGAACTTGCACAACAGGCGGGAGACCACGGCCTATTACTGGATAATAAGAAAGAATTAGGGAGCCTGCACCCAGTGCAGTGGCTACTGGGCTATTGCATCCAGCTCCTGTTTTTTGCCTTCTATACGGATGAATACCTCGTTTGGAAGGCAGGCTGCCCAGGCTCCCGGTTCCGACAGATAGCCTGAAAGGACGCAGGTTTTGCCGGGGCAGGGGGAATCCAGAAAGCGGGCTTTTCCGCCCAAAACCTCTATCTTGCTCGTGCCGACGGCTCCTTCAATATCGTATACAGCGTCTTTGGACAGGGGGTAGACAAATTCCCCCTCCGGTGTCCTGACAATAAGCTGGCTTTCGTCCGCCCCGCCTTTCCTGAGCATAAGTATCGAAGCTGTAAGAATGGCGATAAAGAGCAGTAAGACTGGGATATCAAGAATTTTGATCGAATTTAGCTTCATTTTCTTCTATATAATATATCGTATATTAGAACATTTTGTAGTCGTACATTAGAACATTTTGTAGTCGTACATTAGAACATTTTGTAGTCGTACATTAGAACATTTTGTAGTTGTACATTAGAACATATTATGGCCATGAGCCAGTTGCAAAAGTCGGTTACTTTTGCACGTTT
>JAFTEK010000063.1 GCA_017453705.1 Treponema sp. | reverse complement strand
CCTCCTGCTCAGCTTCTTCCTCGTCCTCTGTGCCTGCATCCCGGTCATCAGCCTGGGCAGTGGCTTGGGGAGCCGCAGATTCCTGCATACCTGACTGGGATTCCTGTGTTTCTGTGCTTGATTCCATTGGGACAGCAGATGTCTCTGATGCCGTGACGGTCGCTGTCTCTTCGGACAAAACGACCCCTTCCGCTGAATTCTCAGCGTTGAGAGAAATGTCTTCCATTATGTTTCCCCTGCGTGCTTTTCACGCCCACATGAAAGCCTAGGTACCGCATAACGAAAAAACTAACGAAGTGTTAAGGGCATCTCGAAAAACTCGCTTGCAGCGATTTTTCAAGGTTCCCTTAAAAAGATTTTCCCCTATACCCTTGCGGTAACGGACTCGCATGTTAAAATATGATTTACCTGCATACTTTAACGTTTTTTGCATTTTGTTGCAAGGGCTTGCGGGTAGAGCAAAGCTTATTTTTCGCTTTTTTTACCTTTTTCTCCGTTGACCAGACGCTTTACAACGCGATGACAGGCATTTCGTACACCAACGCGGACGGTCTTTAAGTGGTCACACTGGAAGATGGGGGCAGAGCTGCCGGAGTCATTCATAACTAACCGTCAGGGTGACGGTCACCGGGTCACTCTCCTCTGGATCTGCCACGCCTTCAATATATGATGTGAGTGTGACTGTACAGGGATTCCCGATGCTCCCTCCCAAAGCACTCAGCGTGTAGTAGCTGGAGTCTGTGCCGCTTGCAGTCCCAACAAGTGTTCCTGAGCTTTTATATATCTTGTATTTCACCGTTTTGCCGGCTGCCGAGTCTGGCTGCGTGTCGGCAGCAGACCAGCGGAACATTATGTTGATGTTTGAGGTAGCTGTGCCATTGTAGACCGTAACCGTGTACGAGCCGGCACTTCCCGAAGCATTCCTGGTATTACTGTTTGGACCATTACTAAACCGCACTTCTGGGGCGCGAGGTTTCGGCGGATTGAGCTTGGCGGGCTTCTTCAGGGCAAATGTCGCCTCTTTGGGGCCTACGTCAGCGAGGCCCGTGAATTGTGCGGTACAGGACACCGTGCAGTCGGTCTGGTCTGCTGGGACGACGGTGCAGAAGGCGCTGACCTGGGCGTTCGACGACAATGACGTCGTGGGACTGGCGGGAGCGGAAGACCAGGTGAACGTCGTTCCCGTGGGGAAGTCCGGCTCTCCTGCTTTTGCTGTCGCTGTAAGCTTGATTGTTTTGCTCAGGTCTGCCGACGAGCTGACAAGGAACACCCTGCTGCTGGCGCTGGAGGACGGCGATTCGTTCAGGCCGGATCCGGCGCTGACGCTGATGGTGAAGTCCGGTATCTTGAGCATGAATGCGGACAGGGTCGTGCTCGCCGACTCGCTGCTGAAGCCTGAGTATTTGAGGCTGCAGCCCACGTTCCAGGAGCCGGGACTTACGGAAGTCGTACCGCTGATACCCGAAAGGCCGGAAACGTCAACATCGATGTGGCCGTCGCCGCTGGCCCCCTCCGCACTGCTGATGGAGCTTCCTTCGACAGTCCAGTAGTATTTCATGCCCGTCACGGCTGTCTCTCCGCTGTCCAGCTCCGGCGTGACGGTGAATTTCGCTCCCGAGGCGCTGATAAAGGCATAGGTACTGCCGGAGCTGTTCGCCGTGTTGTTGCCTGCCGCGCTGACGGTCAGATGGAACTTGGGCAGCTTGAGGACTCGGCCGGACACCGAGCTGTCGCCTCCCCCTGTCACGGGGGCGGCCGCGCGGGCGTTGCTCGCCGTGCAGGTGACCGTCCAGCTTTCGCTGACCCCGGCTGAGCTCAGCCCCAGGGCTTCCAGTGTCTTGGTTACGCTCATGCCTGTGGCAGTGACAGGGCTGGTGCCGCCGGATTTCGTGATGCTCCAGGAGAAGGCGGTTCCGGAGGGGAAGAAGCTTTCCGGCTCCTCGACCTTGAAGGTGAATGAGCCGCCGTAGGTGGAGTAGAAGGCGTAGTCTGTGCCGGAGCTGTTCTCACTGTTCGTGCTGTTTGCGATTATCTTGACGGTGAAGGCCGGGATTGTCACCGGCGGGCCTATGACGACGGACGTGCTCGCGCTCGCGGTCTTGGCCTCGCCCGCCTCATCGGTGTATGAGGCGGTGACGGTGAATGTCTTGGTCAGCTCGCTTATCGGAGCCGAAGCGCCTATAAGCTCGCTCCAGCTGCGGGTAATGGAAGAACCTGTATCGGACAGGGGGCTGGAGTCCAGCTCCCACGCATAGGTTATGGCGGCTCCGGCGGGAGCGTCCTCCAGGCCGGATATGCTCAGCGTGGTCGTCTCGCTGAGCTTAGTGCTGTCGTAGGCGAATCCGTCCGGGCTTGCCGATAGAAAGATGCTGTCCGGCAGCGTCCAGTACTGCCTTGCAAGGGAAATCTGTATCTGGTCTGAGCCACCTGAGACCGTCTGCTTCTTGCTGCCTGCGTACAGGAGCGTCCCCGCTGCATTTTTGACCTGCAGGCTGACACTTATCTTTGTGCCTGACGCTATGGCGGGAATCTCGAAAGTAACGTTGCCGTCCGAGTCCGCGCCGGCAGTGGCAGTCCAGTCCACGCCGCCCCCGCTTATGGTGAGCGTGGCGGTTCCCCCTGCGGGAAGCCCTATGTCCGCCGCACGTAAAGTGACGGCCTGCGTCTGAGCCGTGTCTGTGCCGCTACCCCCGCCGGACAGGATTGCAATGATGGCCTCAATGTCGCCCGCGTTGGACAGCTCCAGTATCTCCAGCGCGTTGACACCACCAGCACGACCGGCGTTATTTAGCCCCCCCCCCGGGGTATACACATCACCATAGGAATCTCCCCCGCCACCATTTCCGTTGCAGGAAAGGAGAACAGGAGGGCAGCAGAAGGCTGCCAAGAGGCATGGCAGTATCATGATGAAATCCCTGGCTTTGAGCATAGGCGGACACTCCTTGGCAAAACTAGGAGTCATTATACAATAAATTTTGCTTCTTGTCACCTGTCTGAATGGATTTTCTACTCTATTTCCAGAACAAGGGCACCTGTCTTGGCATCCCTCTTCTCAGGAATTCTTTCTGTCTCGACTTCAAGTAAATCGCCAGATAGAAGCTCATTGTCCGTGACGACAAGCAAGAGGCCGACTGCCGAGCAAGCATAATAGCCTATTCTGCCGCCGGGAAGACGGATTGGGTCGCTGGTCACGCGGAATGTCAGCCGGCCGCCATTATAATCACTAGCAGCGTTATGACCGGGCTGGCTTTGCCTCTCAGCGGTATCCAGCCCTTTTTCATCCTCTCTCCAGATTTTCTCCAGGGCAAGGAATGACAGGACGGCCCGCTCCTTGGGGATATAAATACTTCTGGAAAAGCGGCGAAGGCTCTCCGGCGCGTCCTCGGTGGAAAAAGAATAGTTACACCACTTGCCGCCGCGCTTGCCTTCCATCGGGCAGGCTCCGTAATGCGGGCATGGCGCATGCGGATAAAAATGCTTCCTCATAAAAGCGTCCCTCAGGCAGCTTATAAGCCGGCCGCAGGAAGGAACACCCGGCTCGCTGATAAAGACGCGGGCATTGTCATTTTTTTTCTCTATGAAGCTAAGTATCTCACTGGAATATTTCTTTGCCAGATAATCAGGCGGCTGCCCCCGGTCGCTTTCCTGCACTTGCACAAGCTCGTTGAAAATGTTCGCACTGAACACAAAGTCCACCTTCTGCTTTATCTGGGAATCCCCCAGGGAAGAGCTAACCCTTATGATTTTCCAGGCCTCGCATTTGAGGTATGCCGCCACTGCAAGAAAGATGTTCTCCCCTGCCTGAAGAGCCTGGGCGGAAATGTCCATGCAGTAGAACGTAATCCTCTTGCCGCGCAGCTCAGGTCGTGACAGGAAGAGGGCAATCGGCACGGTCAGCGGCCCGGAGCCTATGTCCAGGCATAAAGAACCATCATCCAAGTTGAAAAATGAAGCGGGAAGGTTTGCGAACACCCGGCTCAGGCGGACTATGTTCCACCAGAGATAGTAGTGGATATACGCGCTAAGGGCCGTTGTCTCGTTCATGTAGCCCATGCGCCGGTCATCCCGCTCGTCAGTAAGCTCATGGCTCAAGGCGCGTATCTGGGCAGGAAGCAAAGCCCTCTGCTTGGAGGTGAGGGGATATACAGAGCTTACTATATTTTCAAAGTCCGCGATTGCTTTATCCGCATCAGCATCCAATGATGAGCTTTTAAACAAGTTCCCCACGTCCGTGGCTTGCAACGGCTCATTCACCCGCCTGTAGGTGGCGGTTGATGACATCTGGTAGCCTGAATTCCTCTCAGTCCGTCTCTTTTTCCTGCGGTGATTATCTTCTTTCTGAGACTCCCCCCTTTCAGATACCAGCCTCTCCGCCTCACGCCTGAGCTTACGATCCAGCTTTCCTTGGAGTTTTCTCTTCTTGTCCTCAAGGCTGATTCCTTTCTTTTTTTCCCACCATTTAAGATCTACGTCGTCATTCGTCATTGCCATTTCTTCCTTTTCCATTGTCCAAACGGTTTTCCCACTTCTGGCGGCTTGCCCTCATCTCCAACTGCACGGGTATCTGGTCAAAGCCCAAATCAGAGCGAATCCTGTTCTTCAGATATGATACGTAACTCGCGGGAACATTATCAGGCCTGGTCGCGAATATCAGGAACTTAACAGGATTTACCCCTGTCTGTGTCATGTAGCGAACTTTGAAATGGATGGCTTTTGTCGCAGGCGGAGGATACTTGGCAAGCCAGTCCTTGAGGGCGGCATTAAGCACCGCCGTATCCACCTTGCGGGTCAGCTGAGCGTATAGGGAAAGCGCGGTATCCATGAGCCTCTTTATCCCGTCTGCGTTCTTGGCGCTCAGCTCCACGATAGGCGCCCAGTTCATTTGACCAAACATATCACGGAAGTATTCTTCCACCTGACGGCGCGCCTTGTTGCTTTTGTCTTCCACCAAATCCCATTTGTTAAGGGCAAAGATTACCCCCCTCCCCCTCTGGTAGGCCAGCTGGGTAATCTTCTTGTCCTGCTCGGAAAGCCCCTCTGTGGCATCCAGCATGATAAACGCTATGTCGCACTCGTCCAGGCTCCTGATGGCACGGTTCACGGAATAATACTCGATGTTCTCCTCAACCTTGCTCTTCCGCCTTATTCCAGCTGTATCAAGTATCTCTATGTCCCTGCCGTTGTAGCGGAAACTGCCCTCCACGACGTCCCTCGTGGTTCCCGCATAGTCACTGACAATAGAAGCCTCTGTGTGAGTCAGCACGTTGCTGAGGGTGGACTTGCCGGTGTTAGGCTTTCCCAATATCGCTATGCGCACAGCCTTATCCAAATCCAGAGTAGAAGCCTCCGTCACCCTGGAAAAATCCAGCCCGTCCACCATAGCCTTTGAAAGCTCACCAAGACCGTCCCCATGGGTCGCGGATATAAGAAGCAGCTCCTTGAAACCAAAGCGGGCATATTCGTATGCAAGGGCCTCGTTCCGCCTCCCCTCCGTCTTGTTTACAGCGGCGACAAGCTTGCCCCAGTAGGGACGCATCTGTATTATCAGCTCCTCGTCCTCCGCGGTCAACTCCTTGGCATCCAGAAGAAGCAGTATGCGATCGGCCTTCCTTATCATCTCAACGGTCTTGGCCACCACAAGGTCATCCATCTCGCTCTCTCGGCTCTTTAAGTCGCGGGTAAGCTTGTAGCCACCTGTGTCCATCAGGTGAACAGGCTTGCCGCCTATGAAGCAGTCCCCCTCCACAGGGTCACGAGTAACACCGGGAGTCGGGTCGGTGATAGCCTTGCGGCTGTGGGTCAGGGCGTTGAACAGGGTGGATTTGCCAACATTGGGGCGGCCTGCGATGACAATGAGGGGAAGGTTATAGTATGTCTTGCTCTCGTCAAACTTGATTCCGCCGTCATCCACAGGCAGTTTGGCATCCCCTGACTGGCCAGCGTCCTGTTCCAAAGGCTCTTGTTCCAGCCTCTTGACCGGCTTGGGTTTTGAAAAATCCGGCTTCTGTTTTTTCTTCTTCATAGTCGAAGGTATTCTACACGTAATCTCCATAATGGTCAATGAAAGCTCCATGCCAAGAGGCAGGGAAATCAGTTTTTATGGGGGAATCCCCCATACCCCCTGTTGATTTAGGGGCGGTGCCACCCCTACTCAGAAGCGAGTGGTTCGCTGGAAGCTGCGCTGCGAAGCAAACTCGCGGGAATACGATTTTACTTTCCCACTTGACAAAGAGCGGCATTCCGCATACTGTTCTCT